>JABMQB010000781.1 GCA_013203525.1 Mariniphaga sp. | reverse complement strand
CTGCCGGCAGGCAGGAAGCTTTGCTTATAATTAAATCATGAAAAAGTATTTCTTGTTACTAATAATTGGATTTCTTTTAACGGGATGCACAAGCAACCAAATTGATGGTGAAAAAAATAAAATTTTAGTGGACAATCCATCTCAAATTTACCACGAAATAGAAACTACTCTAAAAAGCGAAACTGTTGATGATATAGTAAATTTTTCAATAGTAATTCCAAAGGAAATAGTACAACTTCAAAAAATGGGGAGAATTTTTTGGCATGATCAAAACCATAAAATCCAGGAACGAGCACCAATGTACCATCTACGGAATAAAATTGAATGTAAAAATGGCGGTAAAGAAGACTGTTTAATAGTAGGTTTGCAAGCATACAAAAACAATCTTCCTCCGGATTTTATAATAGAAGAGTGTGATTCATATGGCTGGTGTCTAATATCTGAACCAGAATTTCAAGAAAATTTAGTAAATAATATTAAAAAAATGGTAGAATTTTACGGTTTTGGTAAAGATATCTATACAATAGGAAGCATCAATGGTGACGATAATTATTCTATTTTCAAAAATGATAAAGAAATTTTTTCACATAAAATGTATTTTGGAGCGGAAAGCGTTGTCCAAGACGAGAGTATCGTCCTAGATTTACCAGCGTTCACTTTTTATGATCTAAAAGAATGGAAAGACGAAAATACTCCAGTTGTAAGTCGTAATATTTGGTACAATAATGAAACTATAAACGAAAAATTTGCAGTTGACGCAAGCTCATATCTATTTTCGTATCAAGATAAAATAGGATTTGTGGGAGAGAAAGATGGGAAAAAATTTCTTTTTTTTAACAGCCAAAAAATTTCTCAAGACTTTGATGAAATAAGAACTAATAGTTGTTGTGCAACGTTCGCTTACCCAATTGAATTAGATGAAAACGGAATTTTATTTTTTCTTGCCAAAAGAGGAGAAAAATATTTTTTCGTAGAGATAAATTTGAATGAATATTTGAAATAATCGCTTTTTTACATCGACCAACGGGGCGTGTATGCAGCTCGGCTGAAGCATTGCCTCAATCGCATATACGCAAATGTTATATATAATAACAAAAAGTTTTTTTAATAATATGCTACATGGCAAGGTAGTAATTTAAGCGGAAATATTTAAATCCGGGATATAGATACACTCATTCAATTGCTGAATCACGGTTTTGGTTCGACTCTGCTCACCACAAGTAACATCATCTACGATGCAGAGCTTTATATAAATAGCAATTTATGAGTGGGGTTGTTTATTTTTTAGCTAGTGAGAAAATAAACAATTGGAATGTTGATTTGGCCATTGACGTTTGGTATTCAATTAAGTTGGTACTTATGTCGCCACATTATTCAAATTAAACGTAAAAATAATTCTAAAAAATAATTTATAAATTTTATGAAAAAATTATCTCAAAAAGGATTTTCAGTAATAATATTAACAGTAGTCATTATTTTAGTGATTATTGGCGTAGGGATTGTAGTTTGTAAACAAGAGTGGATATCAAAAACTCCTGTAGTGACAGGAAATCCGACATCTATCCAGATTTTGGACGAAACCGCCAATTGGGAGACTTTCGTTTCCGTTGACAATGGTGCTACATTTCTTTATCCAGAAAATTTATCAACTAGCTACATCAGACCTCAGGAATGGCCACCAGAGCTATTGATAATAGATGACACTGAATTTTCATGCGAAGAAGGTGGACTCGGAATTGATGGGCGTCCTGGCATGACTATGCAAAAGCAAATTAACAATATTATTTATTGTATTAATAGCGTCAGTGAGGGAGCTGCTGGAACTTTTTATACTAACTATACTTATACATTTATAAAAGATTTAAAACTGGTCAAACTTAGTCTTGTTTTAGCGTATCCACAATGCGAAAATTATAATGATCCGCAAAAGACAGAATGCGAGGAAGAACGCCAGATTTTTGACTTGGATATATTAATTAATCATATTGCGGAAAGTATGCAGTTATAAAAATGCATGCCGAGGGTGATATTCTTGTGAAAGCGACCCGTTTCCGCTAGTAGTATCGTCTTATAGATAATTTTTTGATAAAATAAAATATATGAGCAAAAAAAACTTTATTTTCATACCAGTTGTCATTATTGCAGGAATTGTAGTCTACTTTACAATGTTTCAGCCGGATGAAGTGCTAACTCCTAATATTAATAGTTTTGAAGAGTGCGTTTCCGCCGATTATCCAGTAATGGAGAGTTATCCCAGGCAATGCAAAACACTTGATGGTAGAAGTTTTACAGAGGATATTGGCGATGAACTAGAAAAAATTGATTTAATAAGAGTAAATAATCCTCGCCCTAATCAAATTAT
>JABMQB010000780.1 GCA_013203525.1 Mariniphaga sp. | reverse complement strand
TATCGAAGGGCTGGCATTTGGCCTGCTGGAAGGGATGCATAAAATTGAAAAACGGGGAAAATTCAAATTTGAAAAGCTGGCGGTTTCAGGAGGTGCTTCACAAAGCGATGAAATTTGCCAGATTAGTGCCGATGTTTTTAATTTGCCAATTGTTCGGGGAAAAACACATGAATCTTCAGGACTGGGAGCAGCTATTGTGACAGCATTCGGTACAGGTTGTTATAGTTCGATTGATGAAGCAGTTAAAAAAATGGTAGAATATCAATTTACCTTCGAACCAAATCCTAAGAATAAAGAAATTTATCAGCAACTTTTTAATGGAGTTTATAAAAAGATGTATGAGGCTCTCGAACCACTCTATGAAAAAATTCAGGAAATTACCGGATATCCGGTAAAATAATTTTATTTGCTTTTCTTTTTTTGATTTAAAACATCAATGTTGTAATCTTCAAAAACGATTGCAATTGCAATTTTTACTAAAAAAGTAAAAATTAAAAAACCAAATGAAAAAATCAAAGCTGCAGTTCTTATTTCAGTCATAGAAGGTGTATATACATATATTTGCCCTAATACGTCAGGAGTAAATCCGGGAATAATAAGAGCAATTCCTTTTTCAACATAAACACTGGCATAAATTAAAACAGCACCAATATTAAGTGTTACGAAATTTTTCCGGGTTTTAGGAATTAAGAAAAGTACAAATGCAATACATCCCATAATAATTGAAGACCAACTGTAAATTACAATTTCATTATTTTCCCCTATTCCGAATAGTAAATATTTCCAATATAAAATATGTTCAGTACCGGAATAAAATTCTTTAAAAAGTTCAGCAATTGTAAAGAATAAGTAAATGAACATTGCATAAACCATAAGTTCAGCAATTCTCCAAATAGCTTCATCTTTTATTTCAAATTTTGTAATTTTTCTTAGTATTTGAAATAGAATCAAAAGAATAGCAGGACCTGAACAAAAGGCTGATGCTAAAAATCTTGGGGCAAGTAAAGCACTATTCCAAAAGGGTCGGGCGGGTAAAGCATTATAAAGAAAGGCTGTTACTGTATGAATACCTACAGCCATGGGTATGCTAATAAAAACCAGCGTTAAAACCAGTGACTTTTTATAATTTTTTTTGAAAAAAATACAATACAATAAATGTGATACAACGGTTAAATTAATTAGAAAATAGGCCAGAAGAAAGAAAAAATCCCATGAAAGCATGGAAGATGGAAAGTTCATTGTGCCTATAAGGGGCAACATATGCCAAAATCTCATAGGATTTCCAATATCTACAACAATAAATAGAATGCACATAATTACAGCGCAAATGGCCAGCAATTCACCAAAAATTGCAATCTCCTTGATTGGTTTCCAATTATAAATATATGCTGGGATTACTAACATAACCGCAGCTGCAGCAACCCCAACAAGAAAAGTAAAATTACCAATATAAAAAGCCCATGATACAGAATCACGCATGTGAGTTTTAATTAATCCTTCGCTTAGCTGGCCAGAATATCCAAATCCACCCCAGATTATTAGCAAGAATAAAAAAATCAGCCATGCATAATATGTTTTACTTCCCCGAAGTATTATTTTCAAACTGCCTATTGTAAATCGAATAAAATTCATATTAAAAATTATTAAATTTCTTTCCAAAAACAGATTATCCTCATGACCTTAATAAAAAACAAATCACTAACAAGGTTAAACTCCAAAGAAATAATAGAATTTTGGCTGAGTGTTTAATTCCTGTTTTAATACAAGTACACTTTTATTTTCCAAAATATATCTTATTTCACTATTCGGATCTAAAAGGTTCCCAAATTTTCTTGAACCTGTCGGGCAAATTTCAACACATGATGGGTATTTCCCTTCTCTGGTTCTTTGGATACAAAAAGTGCACTTTTCTACAACTCCATTCATTCTTGGCCTGTTACCTAAATAATGTACTTCTGTATTTATTTCTTCGGCTGGTACATTTGGTTCACCCCAATTAAAATGCCTTGCTC
>JABMQB010000779.1 GCA_013203525.1 Mariniphaga sp. | reverse complement strand
TATTTTCGTTGAAATCCGGGAGTCTAATAATGATAAGACAGCTCCGTCAGATAAAGTATTAACGTTTGGATGGGGCAACTTCATAACAGGATTTACAGGCCATGCCGAGATTAAGGTCTTTCCAACGTTGCTCAAAGCGAATAGAAATTACTGGCTCGTAGTTCGGTCGGCAATCGGAGACACGATAAATATAGGCGGGACAAATACAGCCATTGGTGTTGTTGACAAGGATGGGAATGTAATGGTAAAAGATAATATTCCTACTCCTTCGCATGGCGACATCGACAAATATATTTCTGACCTTTCAGATGCAATTAAAGAACTGATAAAATCAGTTAAGTTATTAAATGAAGATCTTGAAATTCTTGGAATTGGTATTGGTGCACCAAATGGGAATTACTACAAAGGAACTATCGAACATGCTGCTAACCTGGAATTTAAAGGGATAGTCCCGTTTGTAGAATTATTAAGAAAGAATTTTTCTGAAATGCGGGCTATTGCATTAACAAACGATGCAAATGCAGCGGCTATTGGAGAAATGATATATGGTGGTGCAAAAGGCATGAAAAATTTTGTCATGTTTACACTTGGTACTGGTGTTGGCAGTGGTTTGGTTGTTAATGGCGAATTGGTATACGGACACGATGGATTTGCCGGAGAATGTGGGCATACAATGATGATTCCCGATGGACGAGTTTGCGGTTGTGGAGCAAATGGCCATCTCGAAGCTTATTGTTCAGCTCCAGGGATGAAACGTACAGCTTTTGAATTATTGGCTTATTATAATGCAACTGATAGCCCTCTTGCCAATAAATCGTTTAACGAGCTTGATTCAAAAATGATTTTTGATGCTGCTACTGATGGTGATAAAATTGCTCTTGAAGTTTTTGAAATTACCGGTGAATACCTGGGGCAGGGTTTAGCTGATACTGTTCACCATTTAAGTCCTGAAGCCATTTTTCTTTTTGGAGGGCCAACTGCAGCTGGCGACCTTATTTTTGCACCTGCCAAAGAAGCAATGGAACAACATTTACTTACGACTTTTAAAAACAAAATTAAGATTCTGCCTTCAGAATTAAAGCCAGGTGATGCAGCTATTGTTGGATCAAGCGCTTTGGTTTGGAAAGAACTTGAATAGAATTGATTAACAATATTGAGAAAAGCGGAGTTCTTAATTGATCTTCGCTTTTTTATTTATTCAAGTATAAAGAATTTTTCATTATGCGGTATATAAGTTAATTTCGGTTAATTTTCAGCAAGAATTATTTTTTATGAAGGAACATTTTGCCGATGTAATATTACCACTCCCAATTTATGGACCTTTTACTTATCAGATTTCTGATGTATTAATTTCTGAGCTGGAGGTTGGTAAAAGGGTAATTGTACAGTTTGGAAGTAAAAAATTTTATTCAGTAATTGTTTCTGATATTCATAATAAAAAACCAAAAGATTTTGAAGTAAAGCAAATAGTATCTGTATTAGATGAAGCTCCGGTTATATATCCTGAAAACATAAAGTTTTGGAATTGGATTTCGGAATATTATTGTTGCACAAATGGTGATGTTATGAAAGCTGCTCTTCCAGCAGGACTTAAAATGGAAAGCTCTACAAAAATAATGGTTGCAGCAGATTTTAATAAAGATGAATTAAATCAGGAAGAAAAAAATGTTTTTGAGATTTTGGGTAATGAAGCAAAGACTCTGAGGGAAATAGAAAATAAAAGTTCTTTGCCTCTTTCTTTTTCGTTTATCCAGTCGATGCTTGAAAAGAAATATCTTCAGATCGAAGAGAAAATCTATTCTAAATACAAAGCAAAAACTGAAGCCTTTGTTTCTCTTAATAAAGCCATAAAAAATGAAAATAATCTTAACCGGAAATTTGACGAATTAAAAAAGGCAAAAAAACAAAATGAATTACTTATCCATTTTTGTAGCAAAGTGGAGGTATTTTCACAAAATGTAAAAAAAGATATCAGTAGGAAAAAACTATTACATGGTACTGGTTATAGTTTGGCAGTTTTAAAGGGTTTGGTTGAAAAGGGAATTCTGGATGTAAAACATAAGGAAGTCTCAAGATTGGATGAAATTTCTGCCGAGCAGGGTGAATTAAATCTTTTGAATCCTTTTCAGGAAAATGCCTTAAAGGAGATTAAAGAACTTTTCAATACAAAGAATACCATCCTTTTACATGGTGTTACTTCAAGCGGTAAAACTGAAATTTATACGCACCTTATTGAAGAAGTTATTGGCAAAGGGCAACAGATGCTTTATCTGGTACCTGAAATTGCACTCACAACTCAGTTAATTCAACGGCTAAAAAGGATCTTTGGTAAAAAAGTTGGTGTTTATCATTCAAGATTGAACGATTCAGAGCGTGTAGAGATATGGAATCAAGTTGGCAGTTTTGGCTCTTCAGAGGGAAATTCGCATCAGATTATTCTGGGTGCCAGGTCTTCAGTTTTCCTTCCTTTTAAAAACCTTGGATTGATAGTGGTTGATGAAGAGCATGAAAACTCATATAAACAGTTTGATCCTTCTCCGCGCTATAATGCACGTGATTTAGCTGTATTGCTGGGGATACAGTATAAAGCAAAAGTATTACTTGGTACAGCCACACCGTCGTTTGAAACATATTACAACGTGCAAACCGGCAAATTTGGCCTTGTAGAATTGTTTCAACGGTTTGGTGAAATGGAATTACCTGAAATTATTGTATCTGATTTGCAAAGTGCATACAAGCGAAAATTAATGAAATCTTTTCTTGCCCCGGAATTATATGAGAAAATTGATAAAAGCCTTGAACGCAATGAACAAGTAATTTTGTTTCAGAACAGAAGAGGTTATGCTCCTTTTGTGGAATGTATGGAATGTGGTTGGATTCCCAAATGCCAACGATGTGATGTAAGCCTTACTTATCACAAATTTAAAAAACAACTTACCTGTCATTATTGTGGATATTACATATTCATGCCTGGAAATTGTCACGAATGTGGATCGCAGGATATAAAAACCAGAGGCATAGGTACTGAAAAAATAGAGGATGAATTAAAAGGCCTTTTTCCATCGGCAAGAATTGCACGCATGGATTTCGATTCTACCCGCACTAAAAATGCTTTGGAAAAACTAATTCGTAATCTGGAAACAGGCAATACGGATATTTTGGTTGGTACACAAATGGTTACAAAGGGATTGGATTTTGAACATGTTAATGTTGTAGGTATATTGAATGCTGATAACTTGCTTAATTTTCCCGATTTCAGAGCCCATGAACGTAGTTTTCAGTTAATATCTCAGGTAAGTGGAAGAGCTGGCAGAAAACACCGAAAAGGATCGGTTATTATTCAAACATCACAACCAGATCATCCAATAATTAATGATATTAAAAATTATTCTTTTAAGGAAACTTATAACAGGCAATTAAGTGAAAGAAAGCTTTTTAAGTATCCTCCATTTTACCGGTTGATTAAAATTGTGGTAAAACATAAAAACACGGGAAAAGTTGATAAGGTATCCCAGGAACTGGCAGATTTATTACACCAAAATAAACAATTCAGAATTTTAGGTCCTGAATTTCCTTTGGTAAGCCGTGTGAGCCTGTGGTATAAAAAAGAAATTTGGATAAAGCTCAATCGCGATAATCAACTTTCGGAATATAAAAAAGTAATTGTTAAAAGTATTGAAAAAATTAAACATCTCCCCGACAACGGTGGAACAGCTTTTAATATTGATGTTGACCCAATGTAATGATATATAATTACCCTGCTATTATTAATGTTTTTCCGACATTTTATTTTTACTACATTTGTACCACTTTTTAAATTAATGGAGTGGAGAAATCATTAGTAGAAGATACATTTGAACGATTTGAAAACTTACGGGTTTTAATCCTTGGCGATGCTATGGTAGATGCTTATCTGTGGGGAAAAATTGAAAGGATTTCTCCGGAGGCTCCTATTCCAATTGTAACTGTTACAAACAGGGAAAACAGGCTGGGTGGGGCCGCCAATGTTTCTTTAAACATTCAGGCTTTGGGAGCTACCCCAATATTATTTTCGGTTATTGGCGATGATGCCAGAGGCAGGGATTTTTTAAGGTTATTTAAAAAAAGGAATCTTTCGCAGGAAGGAATATTTGTTGACCAGGGGCGGAAAACAACAGTAAAAAACAGGGTTATAAGTAATGGGCAGCATATTGCCCGGATAGATGAGGAAACCATTGATTTTATTTCAGAAGAATTAGAAAAAGGAATTTTTAATTCGATAAAAAAAACCCTGGATGAGCAAAAAATTGATGTAATTGTTTTTGTTGATTATGATAAAGGAGTTATCACAACAAATTTAATTACTCAGGTTACTCAGTTGGCTAAAGAAAAAGGAATTCTGACCGCTGCGGATCCTAAAATTCGTAATTTTAAACAATACAGGGAAATAGATCTTTTTAAGCCAAACTTTAATGAATTCAGAAGTGGAACTAAATTCTCTGGAAAGAAAAATGAATTAGACGAAATATTAAAGATGGCACGTGATTATAAAAACAAGAAAAAATTCAAAATTATTTTTATAACGCTATCTGAACTTGGAGTTTTGATAAGCAATGGTGCTGAGAATTCGCATTATCCGGCAAATATCCGATATATCGCTGATGTTTCCGGTGCAGGTGATACTGTAATTAGCGTTGCTTGTTTGTGCCTGGCTGCAGGATTAAATCCTGACATGATTGCTAACTTATCAAACATGGCAGGTGGATTGGTTTGTGAAAAAGTTGGTGTTGTCCCAATAGATAAAGATCAATTAAAAAAGGAATTTCTCAAAATGATTTGTTCCTGATAATTTAAATTTGATCTTCAACAAATTAACACCTTTTCACACTACAATTAACAAGATTTATAAATTAGGTTTCCTATAAAATATTAACTTTGAGACCAAGCTTAAACAACTAGTTTATATGGGTAAAGTTATTGCACTGGCTAACCAGAAAGGAGGAGTGGGAAAAACAACCACTACCATTAACCTTGCTGCAAGTTTGGCTGTTTTAGATCAGAAAGTACTTATTATTGATGCCGATCCGCAGGCTAATTCTACATCGGGTTTCGGATTTGATGTTAAAAACATTCAATCGAGTATTTACGAATGCATTGTAGATGAGGTGGATGCAAAAAAAGTAGTTCTGAAAACCGAGATTTCAAACCTGCATATTATTCCATCTCACATCGACCTTGTTGGGGCTGAGATTGAAATGCTTAATATGCCTAACCGCGAAAAGGTATTAAAAAGGGCAATTGAACAAATCAAAGATGAATATGATTTTATTTTTATTGATTGTTCGCCATCGCTGGGATTAATTACGGTTAATTCATTAACAGCAGCCGATTCGGTTATTATTCCGGTTCAATGCGAATATTTTGCTTTGGAAGGATTAGGGAAATTGCTAAATACAATTAAAATTATTCAGAACCGTTTGAATCCTGAATTGGCAATTGAAGGCTTTCTTCTTACAATGTATGATTCAAGGCTTAACCTGTCGAATCAGGTATATGAAGAAGTAAAAAGGCATTTTCAGGAAATGGTATTTAATACTATAATTCAGCGTAATGTCAAACTAAGCGAGGCTCCAAGTTACGGGAAACCAGTAGTTTTATATGATGCAAGTTCGAAAGGTGCAATTAACCATATGAACCTTGCACGTGAAATTTTACAACGAAATTCGATGACAAAAATGTCGGATGATGAAAAAATAATTCAGTATTAATATTTTCGTTCATGGCAAAAAGAAGTGTTTTAGGAAGGGGTTTAGGAGCATTAATTGACGATGCTGAAAAAATGAAAGATGCCGTTCCTTCAATAAACGAGGTTGAATTAAGAAAGATTGAAGTTAATCCATTTCAACCACGATCAAACTTTGACCAGGAATTGTTAAATGAATTGGCTGTTTCGATTAAGGAAATTGGTTTGATTCAACCACTTACTCTTCGGAAAATAGGTGATGATAAATACCAGATAATTGCAGGGGAACGCCGGTTCAGGGCTGCTCAAATTGCAGGTTTAAAAAGAATTCCGGCATACATCCGTCATGCTGAAGATGAAGGAATGCTTGAAATGGCTTTGGTAGAAAATATTCAGCGTGAAGATTTAGATGCTATTGAAATTGCATTTAGTTATAACCGCTTGATTGAGGAATGCAAATTGACACAGGAAGGACTCAGCGAAAGGATAGGGAAAAAACGGTCGACTATTGCTAATTATCTCAGGCTGTTAAAACTTCCTGCTATTATTCAAAAAGGAATAAGGGATAAAGAAATTTCTATGGGGCATGCCAGGGCATTGGTAAATATTGGCGGCCACGATACACAGGTTTCAATATACGAACAGATTCTTAAAAATGATTTATCTGTAAGGAAAGTTGAAGAACTGGTTAGAAACCTGGGTGATGAAATTGATGATTCAGTAAAAACAAAAGGACTAAAGTATCCTAAAGCTTATCAAACAGTAAAAGACGATCTTTCTGAAGTTCTTAATTCAAATGTTGATTTATCAATGAATAACCGGGGCCGCGGAAAAATTGTTATTTCGTTTAAATCGGCAAGAGACCTTGAACGAATTGTTGAACTGATTAAAAGGCAAGACTGATTCGGATTAATATACAGAAAACAAAACAAGTTTAGAGACAGGGAGTTTGGGAAAAGTTATTGCAATACTATTTTTATTATTGGTGTCGTTTATGCCTGCAGTTGGGCAGCAGGTAGCAAATGACAGTATACCAATTCAGAAGGAAGAAATTCATTCGCCTAAAAAAGCAACTATTTATTCAGCTATTCTGCCAGGCCTTGGACAAGCATATAATAAAAAATATTGGAAAATCCCAATTATTTATGCTGGATTTGGTGTTATTGTTTATTTTATCGATTACAACAATAACTGGTATCGTCTTTTTAAAAATGCCTATGTTGACCTTTCTGTAACTACCGGATTTGATAAGGAAGTATTTATTTCAAAATATAAAGAGGATCTTCCGCTTCTTTCAACAATTGATTATGATAATTCAGTTGAAATGAAAAACACACTTGATTATTTAACAAAATATCAGGATTATTCCCGTAGAAATAGAGACTTATTGATTATTGGCACCGCTGTTTTTTACGCATTAAATATTATTGATGCCAGTGTAGATGCGCATTTGTTTGATTTTGATATA
>JABMQB010000778.1 GCA_013203525.1 Mariniphaga sp. | reverse complement strand
GATTTAAGCTTTCACAAAATACTTTTCCAAACTCATCTAGCTCTTTTACGGCTACGGTCTGAGTATTAATTTTAGCCTTTTCACCTTTAATTAGTTCTTGAAGTTTATAATTTAGAATATCATTTTTAATTATTTCTTCATTAAATGAAAGTTCCAAGTCTTTTTCATTTTCTGGATATGGAAGATTCATAAAATCCTTTTTCAATACAACGTAGCCACCAGACCGACTAATTCCAGCTTCTGCACTTGAAGAAAGAATAAGTAATTTCAAAATATGATAATTTTTCTGAAGAATTATTTCTATTCTCCTTAACTCATTTTCTTTCCCTCTAGGAGCGTGTATTCCAATAATACGATGTTTAAAAACAATTTCATCATCAAGGTATAGTATAATGAACCTTTTATTTCCTACGGCTTTCTTTATTAGTAAATGTGGACCTTTAAATATATTTTTATTTCTTTCACTTGTCCTATAAAAGAGAGTTTCATTTTCAATTGAAGTTTTGAGTATTCCACTTTCTGAAAAATCATTTGCCTCAACTAATTTCTTTCCTGTAATGTGAGAAGCAAATTTATCTCTTTTACTAGTTATATATCCTTCTCCAAAAAACCATCCTTCATTATGCTTTTTCCTTTCCAAAAACGCACCTAAATTTCTTAGTTGCTTAAATCTATTTACTAAAAAATAAAGTTGATTTCCACCCATCAAATTAGATTTCCAAACAAAAAGATTATTTTCCGCAATACTTTGAGAAACGTTATGAATATCATAATGGTCTATCTCAAAAAATAATCTCTCTTTTGTAGATTTGGTTCTTTTTACTGTTATATGGGAAATAATATGGTTTGTTTTTGGAGGTTTTTGATAAGCAAAAACTACAGCCGTTGCAATTGTTTTCTCAAAAAGAACAGAAGCATCACGTAATTCAGACAAATCAATAATCTGCGGTATTTCATGTCGAGAAAAAAATTCTTTCCTGAAATCAATTGTATTATTGTATAACAATGGACCTGATGGCATCACAAAAGAAAGTAATCCATTTGGTTTCAAAAGTTTCATTGCCTGCTGTAAAAATAACATGGCAATTTGATTTCTTGGAATATGATACTCGCACTCAATCCTAAATTCAGTAATAAGTTTTTCGAAATCCTTTTTCTTGTCTTCAAAAGGAGGATTTCCTATTACTAAATCGAATTTCCCATTCTCTGTTTCATTTAAAAACTTAAAAAAATTCCCGTGGTAAATATTCTTCTCCCGCAAATCATCAAACTGAAGATTCATCCATATTTCAGTTGGGGTAAGCATATCACATAAAGCAATACTTAAACTAAATACTGATAGTTGAACTGATGTCTCTTCAATATCTACTCCATGAATGGAATTTCGCAATATACTTTTTAAATCTTCTCTATTGGGGAAAGTAAGCTCTCCTGTTTTATTAAATTGCTCTTTTTGCCACCACTGTACCAGCCTTTTAAATACTGCCACAAGAAAAATCCCAGAACCACAACTTACGTCAATTACTCTATAATTTTCTTTTGGTTCTGCTATTGGCATACATTCATCAACCATCAAACGAGCAAGATGTATTGGTGTATATACAGCATCTTTTCGCTGGTTGATAAACTCTTCGTAAATACGACTAATGAGCTCAACGGGAAGGTATTCAAACGAATAAAGTGGCCAGATAACTAATTGTCCATTATCAGAATTAGCATCCAGATAACTTGCAAGTTTTACTAAATCTGTTTCATAAATGATTCGCTTATCCTCTTCACTTAATTCAAATATCTTTCCATTGAAATGAACACTTAAATCATCGAAAAGCTCAACTATTTTTCCTGCTCGAATAACTTCACAAAAAGAAGAAGCATTCTTATATTTACTAAAATAGTTGCTTGGAAAAACATGATTATTCCGTTCATCTTTTCTTTCCTCTAAGTATTTTACTAAAATAGAAAGCACGAGTAATTGATCAGCTAGTTTTATCTTAAGCCCACTTCTACTTATAAAATGAGTTCGCACATTTTTAAGTCCTTCAATCAACTTATTTTCAGAGCTCCCCTTACTCAAAAATTTATTTTCAAATTCTCTTTGCTCCCAAAATGTACCATTAGCAAAAAGCTTTGCTGAATATTTTTGATGTCGTTCGTATGAATCAGCTATTATTGGAAGACAATCAAAAGGTTTTACACTTATAATTTTTGATCTTTCATTATAATCAACATGCTTTCTGGCATCATAAATATTGATATTTGTATTATCAAATACATAGTAAATAGGAACAATTCCACCACTCCAGATTTTTCTATGTAAATTAGCTAACTCCTCCTGCGAAAATAAGTTTCCAGTATTATCAAATATAAAAAGCTGAGATTTGGAAGATTGATTATCTGCGAATCGTCTAAAATAAACTGCTGATGCTTTTAATTTTCTTGCAACATCAAGTATTAACCTTTCTTCAAAAAATAATTCTTTATGCGTATAATTTTTTGAAGTAAAAAATAAAGTTGAATTCCCCAATTTCGAATTAAAATCAAGTTTCTCTAATACTTTATTAATTACAACATGTTCCATCATTACAAAAATACATTTTATTCTTTCAATGCTGAACTATTCTTTATCATTGTAGATTGTTTCTAAATTTTTAAAAGTGACAATGTTAATTTTTCACAACATAATTCTTATCAACTTCTGAGTCCATTTTTAGACAAACTTTCCAAATAACTCAACCCAAACCTAAGATCAGAAAAACTAACATCGTTTCCCAAGGCATTTTTTGCCGGACCAAGATCTTTGGTTTTAGTAGTTTTAAAGTATTGAATAATTTTTTCAAGTGTATCTTTTTCTAAAAATAAATTAACATCCAGTTCTCCTTTGCCAACATAATATGCCAGATGCCCTGCAATTGTGGTTTGTGTCAGGTTTCGTTCTGCCGCAATTTCATTAATGTTTTTTCCTAATATATATAATTCAAAGCTCAATTTTTTTGTATCTACTTTGGGTTTTGTCGTTTTTCCAGGCATATCTTTTAATGGAATTTTTACACGATCGACATTATTTTTTTGACAATATTCCTGGACAATCTCAATAATATCCTTCCCAAACTGACTTACTTTTTTACTTCCTAAACCGTTTATTTGATTTAAAGTATCCAATTCTACCGGCAGGTAATTAACCAATTCAATCAGTGCTTTCTGGGAAAACACCATATATGACGGCACTCCTAATTCTTTGGTTTTTTCAATTCGCCATATGCGAAGAGTATTATAAAGCTCAGGATGTGGAATACTGTCGGAATTTAAAATTTCTTTAACCTTGCGTTTTTTTGGTGTGGAACTACTAATTTCAATAAGTGCTTTTGCCCTGGCATCCAACAATTTTTTTACCTGAAAACCACTTTCACAAATTTTGTAACCGGCGATTTTTAACTCAGCATCTTCAATTAAACGAGAGGCAGTTGAATTAATTTGTTTTCGTAATACCTTGTTGTCAATCTCCAAATCGGCTTTTGCCACATTTTCGATTATTATTGTTTTTACCTTTTCGCCAAAATAAATGGCAGCTTTTGAAATTCGTTCCAACAATTTTGTGTTTTGTTCAATATTAGGTTCTGGGGCCAGAAATTGTATAATTTGAGCCTGGAATTTTTCAGCTATATCAACCAATCCTGTTGTCATTTCATTCCGTATTTGTTTGAAAAAATCAACAAGTTCTGTCGGTATACTTGAGGAGTTTTCCCTCATCAGTTTGTTGATTGTATTCACCAGCATTTTGGTAAGGTTAAAATTAAAAAGCTCGGTTAACAGTTCTTGTTGATATGCGTATTTAGCATCGTTAAGCTTTTTATCGTTGGGTTGGTTTTGTTCCACATCCTGAATAAATCCACTCACCGTACCGTCGTTAATAATACTCCGATTTGATATTGGTGTGCTTAAAACCATACCTTCCAGAGTTTTGCACCGGCTTAGTGCAACATACACCTGTCCATGCGCAAACGATGCTTCGGCATCTATAATTGCACGTTCGAAAGTTAATCCCTGGCTCTTATGAATAGTAATTGCCCAAGCCAGTTTTAATGGAAACTGACGGAATTCACCTTCAACAGATTCCTTAATTTCCGCAGTTTCCTTATTTATTGAATACTTAATATTTTCCCAAACCAGTGGAGTTACCTCAATTACACTTTCTTCTTTGGAGCATAGCACATATATACCATCTTCATCAATACTGGTAATTTTCCCTATTTTTCCGTTATAAAATAGTTTTTCAGGCGATGGGTCGTTTTTAATAAACATTACCTGAGCACCAACTTTTAATTTTAATTTAAATTCTGTTGGAAAGGAATATTCTGGGAAATTACCTTCAACAGTTGCATTAAAAACTTCTTCGTTAGATAATAATTGTTTCAATTTTGAATCATTAATACGTTGGGCATGCGCATTGTGTGTACAAAGTGTAATAAAACCTTTATCGGTATCGGGTTTAAAATTCGGGATATAACGCTGATTCAATAAATCGAGTGATTTTTGATCAAGCTGATTATCGCGGACTTTATTAAGAATTGAAATAAACTTGTTATCCTGCTGCCTGAATACATGAACCAGTTCGATGCTCACAAACTGAGTTTCGCGTAAAACTTTGCTGCTAAAAAAATATATAGTTTCGTAATGTGATTTGAGCAAGTTCCACTCATCATTTTTTACTACCGGCGATAATTGTTGTAAATCGCCAATCATTAAAACCTGTGCGCCTCCAAAAGGTTTGTTCCGATCTCGAAACCTACGGAGTACCCGGTCGATTGCATCCAGCATATCGGCCCGAACCATACTTATTTCATCGATCACAAGCAGGTCGAGGCTACGGATAATATTGATCTTGTTTTTGCTAAACCGTAATTGTTGTGGCGATAAATTTTCGTTTCCTATTTGTGGTCCAAATGAAAGTTGGAAAAATGAGTGAATGGTTATACCGCCGGCATTAATTGCTGCTACTCCTGTAGGAGCAACCACTACCATCCGTTTTGGTAATTTCTTTTTTAAATCAAGAAGGAAAGTGGTTTTCCCGGTTCCGGCTTTCCCGGTTAAAAAAATATTCTGATTTGTATATTGGACAAAATCAAATGCAAGATTTAATTGTTTGTTGGTTTCCATTTTGGAATATGATTGATTGACAATATCAAAAATAATACATTTAAAGCACGATTAAAAATCATATTATTATTATAAAAGTTTAAATCAAATAAACCAACATTATTTATTTGACCTCAAAACAAAATCTTCATATTCACTTCCATCAACAACAGCTTCAATTACAACCGGACCGTTTAAAGAGAAGGCTTTTTTTATTGCATTTTGATACGATTCATTTTCTTCAGCCCTGATAACAGGAACTCCAAAATAATTATCAGCTTTAGGGTACAATTCATTTCCAAGTGAAGTACCATATTGCCGGTCAAATCCTTTTTTACCTTGTTTAATATCTATTAATGAGAGACTGTTATCGAGTATTACAATAAAAACAATAGCAAGATTTAATCGCTTTGCAGTTGCCAATTCACCAACCATCATTTGAAACCCACCATCGCCCATAAGGCATGCAACAGGTAATTCGGGATTTAAAAGTTTTGCTGCCATTGCAGCCGGCACAGCAAATCCCATCGATGACCAGCCATTGGTCATAAGCAATTTATCGGGTGAAGGAGTTTGCCATTGTTGCCCAAGCAAATGCAAATGAGCTCCAACATCTACAGTTAAAATCCCCTCTTGTGGTAGATATTTTCTTAATTCACTTATTACAGCCCTTGGACCAAAGGAGCCGGATGGAGGTTCCAGTCTCTGAAACATTTCCTTTTTCCTTTCAGCTAAAACATTTAAGTTCCATTCATTTTTAATAAGACTTAGTTCCAACAAAGCTTTTAAAGATTCATCAATTTCCTGAATAACATTTAATACACGGGGAACCTGTTTTTCATCCACATCGGCAGGATAAGTATTTATATGCATCAAATGGACATCGGGCATCCAATCTTCATAATTAAATTCAACCGGGTCATATCCAATGCCAATAACAAGGTCTGCTTCACAATAGGTTTTTGCAACATGATCAGACAAAGCATGAAACAATACGCCGGAATAAAGCGGATGATTTTCAGGGAACATCCCTTTTGCCATGGGAGTCAGTACCACAGGAATGTTAAACTTTTCAGCTAAATCAATAATCTGTGATGAAACATTTGCCCTAACTGCGTCCAAGCCAATTGCCAGTAATGGTTTTTTTGATTTTGAAAACAATTCAACTGCCTCACCGATTGCTGTATTGATAATTCTTTCGGATATAATTTTCTTTTTCCTGAAAACAGGGATATCGATGTTCGCGCCTTTAGAAACCAGTTCTTCTCCCATTCCGGCAGGTACTCCGATATGAACAGGCCCAGGAATATTGGTTGTAGCAATATTTGCTGCTTCAAATACTATTTCCTTTATCCGTTTAGGTTCAATGCGAGTGGTCCATTTTGTAATAGGGGAAAAAAGTGTCTGATGGTTAATATTCATTTGAACTGTCCGTCTGCGATGATGATCCGCCATTTCATCGGTAAAAGCTATTAAAGGATAACGATCGAGAAAAGCACAACCAACACCTGTAGCAAGGTTTGTTGCACCAGGGCCAAAAGTACCAAAACAAACTCCGGGAGTACCAGTAATCCGTCCATAAATTGCTGCCATAAAAGCTGCAGTACTTTCATGTCCAACCAAAACAAAATCAATCCCATCCTCTTTTCGAATAGCTTCTATATAATCAATCATGTTTCCGCTGGGTACACCAAAAACATACTTCACTCCGATTTCTTTGAGGGTGGAAGCAAAAATACAGGCAACACTTTTCATCTCATTATATTCTTAAATTTTCAACGGAATTCGACGGAACTCGCTTATAATGATTCCCTGAATAAATATCATTTTTTATATGCTCATTTCATATTAAATACACTTATTGTATTATCTGAAGTACTTGATCAAGACTGATGTCAGGATCAGTAATTTGGTATTGGGCCTGTTTGTAAAACTCATTTCGTTTTTCCAGAGTTTCGTCAATAAACCTGATCAATTGGTCTTTCGATTTTCCTTTGATAAGAGGTCGCTCAGTTTTTGAATGCATCAGGCGGTAAGCCAGGATTCTTGGATCGATATTCAGATAAACAGTTTTACCCGAGTTATTCATTAAATCAATATTGTCAAAAAAACAAGGTGCACCACCACCAGTAGCAATAACTACATTAGTAAATTCGGATAACTCCTCAAGTGCTTTCTTTTCTTTCAATCTAAAGGCCTCTTCGCCTTCTTCTGCAAATATTTGTGGTACTGTTTTGTAATTCCTTTCTTCAATAAAATGATCCATATCTACAAACTGGAAATCAAGCTTATTTGCCAGTTTATGCCCTAAGGTAGACTTGCCACAACCCATATATCCAATTAAGTAGATTCTCATAATTATGGTAAAAAGGTAAAAGTAAAAAAAGTTGGATTGAAATACTAGCAGGGGCATCACTTTGAACGATACCCCACTAAAATGTACTAAGGGTGAATCCTAAAACAGCGACATTTGATTAGGATCATCTTTATCCTTTTGCGGCCGTTTAATTTCAAACGGTATATCCTCAAAATCGATAAATTCATCTTCCCCGTTTTCTGGCTCCGGCACATCATGTTCATCTTTTATTACAGGCTCCAATTCTTTGATATTTTGAACCTGATAATTTGATAAACGTTTACCTTTTGCTTTCCATGATTTTATACTAATAAATTCGGCCACTTCAATAATCTCATTTTCACGTTCCGAATTTTTACCGCCAAATTCAATTTCAAGCCTTGGGTAACGTACCCATGTAAGGCTGATAAGCTTATTGTCGGGATTCTCACCAATAAACCTGATTAATTTCCCTTCGGGCTCATCCATTTCGAAACGTTTTACATAGTAAAACTCCTGTTCTTCATCAAAATAAACTGCTGAAAGAATCTTGCCCTGATCATATTTTTCTATAACAAGAATATCATCTTCAAAATGGTTGCTTAAATCGTAATTATACAGTTGGTACTTTCCACTTTTATATAAAACCAGGATTTTATCTTCACCCAAATACTCTCCCAGGTATTTACCCCTTTTGTTGGCATTAAGACGAAGGACATCCTCATCAAACCAAATTTTACGACCCCCAAGTGTGGAGACACCTTTCTCTTTCAATGATATTTTCTGAACCTCATATTTGGTCAGAATATTCCCCATTGACTGACGGCCTTTTATGGCCAATTCGCCCAAATCAACTTCAAAAATCTGTTTCTTAATTCTTGCCTTAGGTTTAAGTACTACTTTTAATACTTCAGACTCTCCATTTGGATTCTCCGAAAAATAAAAAATTCTCGATCCTCTATTCCCCTGCGTAATGTCATATTCTTTATCGCGTGTTACACCCGTAACAGAAAACCGTTTCATATAAGAATTCCCGGACTTTCCATCGCGATAAACTACATTATAGATGGTTCGTTTATCGTTCTTTTTAAATACCGCAACATGCAATGGATTTTTATCAATAAATGCCTTTTCCGAAACCTTTGTGATAAAATAAGATCCATCTCGTCTAAACACAATAATGTCGTCGATATCAGAACAGTCGCACAGATATTCTGCCTTTTTAAGGCCTGTTCCCATAAATCCTTCTTTTTTATCGATATACAATTTCTGATTAGCAACAACTACTTTTGAAGCAACAATATTTTCAAAATTCCGAATCTCAGTTTTCCTTTCCTTTCCTTTTCCGTATTTGCTTTTTAAGTGGCTAAACCATTTAATTGTATAAGGAACAATATTTTCAATATTATTTAAAACATCAGCAATTTCATCTTCAATAGAAACTAAATTATCATTTGCCTTATCAGTATTAAATTTCAGAATCCTGGCCATTCTTATTTCCATTAATTTCAGAATATCTTCCCGGGTTATTTCCCTTTTAAGTTTTGGTTTCCAGGGTACCAGCCTTTTATCGATGTGTGCAACAGCCTGATCCATATTTTCCGACTGTTCGAACTGTTTATCTTTATATATCCGTTCTTCAATAAAAATCTTTTCGAGCGATGCAAAATGCCACGATTCTTCAAGCTCTGCTTTCCTAATTTCAAGTTCTTTTTTTAGTAATAAAAGTGTGCTATCAGTCGAGCGTTTTAAGATTTCAGTAACACCAATAAACAAAGGTTTATCATTATCGATTATACATGAATTTGGTGAAATTGAAGTCTCACAATCAGTAAAAGCATATAAAGCGTCAATAGTTTTATCAGATGAAACACCTGAAGCCAAATGCACTAATATCTCAACATTTGCTGCTGTATTATCATCAATTTTTTTGACCTTAATTTTTCCTTTATCGTTGGCTTTAACAATCGACTCAATCAGCGTAGTGGTTGTTTTTCCATAAGGGACTTCGGTAATAACAAGTGTCTTATTATCACGTTTTTCAATTTTAGCCCGAACCTTTATAGTTCCTCCCCTAAGTCCATCATTGTATCTGCTGAAATCTGCAGAACCTCCTGTTGGAAAATCAGGAAGTAATTCAAAGTCCTTTCCACGCAAATAAGCAATTGAAGCTCCAAGTAACTCAATAAAATTATGTGGGAACAATTTTGAAGCAAGCCCAACTGCTATACCATCGACTCCCTGGGCAAGCAAAAGTGGAAATTTAACCGGAAGAGTAACGGGTTCCTTTTTACGTCCGTCGTATGATAATTTCCAATCGGTTGTTTTTGCATTAAATAAAACTTCAAGGGCAAATTTTGATAAGCGAGCTTCAATATACCGCGGTGCTGCTGATCCATCGCCTGTAAGTATATTTCCCCAGTTCCCTTGTGTTTCAATAAGAAGGTCTTTTTGCCCCAACTGCACAATAGCATCACCAATAGAAGCATCGCCATGAGGATGGTATTGCATTGTTTGCCCAATTACATTTGCAACCTTATTAAACCTGCCATCATCCATTTCTTTCATGGCATGCATAAT
>JABMQB010000777.1 GCA_013203525.1 Mariniphaga sp. | reverse complement strand
CATAAATGCCAGGGTTAGTCAAAAACTACATTTTCACACAGCCTGTTTAGCGGACCATCCGTAAATTCTATTTTATTAGTGCAACCCAATCCATCCCATCTTCAACAGGTGGATTTCCAATTCTAACTTTTCCTGACCCTTTAACTACATCAATGCTTCCTTTCATCAATTCACCTCCTTCTCTTGGATTTAACCATTCAACCTGAAATTCCTTGTCAGTATTTAACTGAAGTTTTGTTGTATTTTCTCCTTTTGGTATATAAACAACATAAACCTCTCCTTCTTTAGCAAAACACCAAACTTCCTTAGTATTCACTAATTCATCTGAACTTTTCATTTCCTCAACCGGAAGTGAATTAATAAAAGATGTAGCTATTGCCGATTGTTTCCACCATTCCTCACGGCTGCGGAAGTCTTCACATCCTAAATCGGTATGTGGATACCGATATCCAAAATACCACTCCACACCAGCACCACCGGCTAGTAAGCTACCCCAAAGGCATTGTTGCCTTACTGTATCATGAGCCAAATCGTGTGAATCGGGCATAACACCCATCCAATGGGGTCCAATTTCATCCAGGTTAACAACCCATCGATTCTTAGTATTTTCTGATTCATTTACCCATTTTTTCATTCTCTCATGAATTTTAAAAGGATTTGCAATTTGCATTGAAGGTCCATCAAGGTTTTCAAATCCAAGCATCGGCTCAAGGTATTTGTCTTGTTTTTCATCATCAGAATGAGTATGTAAAACAACAATATTATGATATGGATTAATTTGTTTTAAATATGAAGCCATTGCTTTTTTCTGCGGATCGGTTTGACCGATTGGAGACCAATCTGCCGGCCCGTTTTCTTCCCCAAGATTCCAGGTAACCGCCGGGTGGTGTGCAAACCTTGCTACCAGTTCCCGCAGGTAAACTATACGTTGCACATCGGTATTTCCATTATCAAGCAAAGTTTCATTTTCCGTTTCCTGCAAAACAAAATGAATCATCATTCCCAATTTGTCCATGTGGTTGAATACTATTTCCCACTGGTCGAGTTTACTGCAATCAAAACGATATCTTTCATTATGGTCATTGTATGGCCATACATCCTTTCCATCGCCCAAAATATTCATTGTTAGCATATATTGCGAATTTACACCAGCTGAGGACAAATAATTTAACGCACCAATAATGCCTTTTCCTTTGCCATCCTGCCAGGTTGGATCACCTTCTTTCCAGTCTTTTACATGAGGTTCATATTTATGAAGATCCTTTTTAGGATCTGCTTCACCTTCTCTCACTTCAGTATTTAAGCTATATCGAAGTGTTTGGTCAAAATCGACATAAGCAAGAAAATTTTCAGGGCTATCAGCACCGTTTTTTATCCACACATCGCCTGATTTCTGGAAAACAAGATAACCTTTGCCGCCGTTTATTAACCTTCCTTTTGCCCTGAAATCGTTTCCTGATTTATCAGAATCCTTAATTTCAAAACTTCCAGTTAATTCATTAGAAGACAACGCTTCACCATATTCCGGATTATTATTCAGCACAATATCTTTGCCTTTCCTGAAAGAAACAGAATATTCCCAGATACCTGCTTTATCGGGTAAAAACCTTACTTTCCAAATATTACCGGCATCAGATGAAGTTTCAGACGCTTTTCCATCTGCTGCATAAAATCCCGGCACATTAACTTTTTGACCGCCATTTGTAAATGTAACCTCCAATCGATAATCCAAAAAAGGATTTTCTTTAGCCCATTCCGAAGTTATCGGACCAGGAATTTCAAGTGTAACAGTATGCCATTTTTTTAATTCCCCTTCAACCTGAACATCGGTTTTCGAAGGTTGGCAAGAAATAAAAATAGTTAGAAAAAATAGAAAACTTAAATTTTTCATTATGTCAGAATTATTGTTTTTTAATTAATACAACCCAATCTTTATTATCTTCAGAAGGTGCTCCCGCTATTTCATTTACAGTACCTCCTTCAATTTTATTTGTTTTTCCCAATTGTAAGGATCCACCATTTCTAGGATCGAACCATTTAACTGAAAAATTACCGGAAGCATTTTCAAGGTTAATTTCCCCCTTTCCCTTTCGAAGGAAAACAATATACATTTCACCTGGAATTGCCAGACAATAATCTCCTTTAACAACCAGCTCGTCCATATTATTGGTTTTACAAACCGGGATATTATTTCCTTCAAAAAAATCAAGCACATATTTACACTGATCCCAGAATAAATCGCGCGAACGATAATCCTGGCAAGTCAAATCAGAATGATCGTGTTTGTAGCCAAAATACCATTCTGTCCCCCATGCTCCTGCCATAAATGCACCCCATAAACCATTAATCCTGGCATTATCGTGTGTTGGATTTTCGGCATCGGGAAGTAATGCATGTTGTGCATCGCCAGGTTCATCAACAGCAACGGCCCATTGTTTTCCGGCTTTTTCTGATTTTTCAAGCCATTTCAAAACATCGTTATGAACAAGGCTAAAATCTGGCATATGGGTTTGCAGCGATATTCCTGAGTATTTACTATCAGGACCTAGTATATCGTCGAATTGAACGCCATTGTGAATCACAACATGATGGTGGTATGGATCGTTATTGTAGAAATATTCAGCCGCAGCAAGCCTTTGAACAGTGAATAAAGGTGGTGTAATATGGTTTCCTGACCAATCACCTATTTCTTCCCCAACGTTCCAGTTTAATGCCAGATGGTGCCCAAAACGAGCCATTAATTCACGGTAATACAATTTAGTGTTTGCTCCTATTGCACCATTATCGAGTAATCCCTGGTTTTCTGATTCCATCATTTTAAAATGTAAGAACATCCCAAGTTTATCGGCATGTTCAAAAATAATTTCCCATTGGTCGAGTTTTGAACAATCAAAGCGGTCAAATGATTCATAGTCTGTGTAAGGAAAAACATTCTGGTCGTCGCCAACCACATTGTTTGTTAAAAAGGAAAAAACATTCAATCCTTTTGAAGCAAGGTAATTAACCGCCCCAATAATAGCTTTTCCTTTTCCTCCTTGCCAGGTAGGATCTCCCTCTTTCCAATCCTTTTTATGGGCTTCCCATGTTTTCACCAGGTCGTCTTTATACCCATCGTTCTGGAAATCTCCGTCGAATTCATTGTATGAAAGAAAATTCTCTGGTGCATCAGGACCAATCTTTAACATAGGCTTTCCTGTTTCAGCAAATTTCAGATAACGTGTACCATCGTACAAAAGCATTCCTTTTCCGCGTAAATCATTTCCCGTTTTATCAGTGTCAGCTATTGTTATACTTCCTTCCGAGGTATCCATATAACCGGCACTACCGCCTGTTTTTAATTTGTTGCTGACAGCAACCCAATTTCCTTTTCTAAAATCGACCTTGAAGTTCCAGTTACCGGTTTCGGGAGGTGCAAAATGTACCCTCCATTTATTTCCTGCTTTGGCAGAAGTTTCGCCTGCATTTCCATCGGCAGCAAAATATCCAGGAACTTTAAAAGATTTGCCGGATGTTTCATGAGTAAAAACCACATTAAACCGATAATTCATAAATGGGCTGTATTCATCTTCTTCCGATACAGCCGGACCATCAAATGTAAGTGTTACTTTATGCCACTTCTTGAGTTCGCCTGTAATTTCAGGAATAACATTTTCTATTTTTTCAGATGGGGAATAGTTTCCAACATTTTCTTGTGAGCCAATACCTGCCAGGGCCTTTAAGGCTTCAGCACCTTTTCCAGCCTCAACCAAAGCTAATCCACTCCAGCGCCCACGGCTAAACTCCTCACCATCGTTGCTGACAACCTCAGAAACTACAGTAATTTTATCACCCTTTTCAATTTCAATATTTTCGAATAAACCAATAAATTTGTCAGCCTCTTCGAATGAGTGTTTGCTTGGCGGGCATTGGAAGGTTCCAATTTCCTTATCGTTTACTAAAACTTTGTATTTTGAATTCCCATCGTTTTCACCTACTCCGAGAAATAAAATATCAAAAGTGCCATCGTTGCCAACATATTCGGTTGAAATTGTAGCATTTTTATGCTGATCGGGATTGATAGCAAGCCAACTTCCGTCGATATAAAAATTTGTTCCTTCAACCGGAATATTTGCTGCACGTATTAATTGTGTACCAGGCAAACTGGTTTCAATAGCATATAAAAACGATTTTTTATGAGACGGGTTTTCTAAAACAACTGGAAATTCTTTTGGCAGTTTTCCGGAAGTTATTTTTACGTCAGGGCCTATTCCTTCAGGAACATATTCTTTTTCGTTGGTCAATAAAAAGCGGTCGAATTCAAATCCATCTTCGCGCATACTAAAGGTAATTTCATGGATTCCCGCCTTTTTAATATCCAGGTAAATCAGGTAAGGTTCACCACAATGAACTTCTTCAGTGCGTTGTTTACTCTCCCAGTGCCAGGTATTTTTACCATCGCACCATTGCAGGCGCTGTCCGGTTTCAGGCCATTCGCCATTTAATCCAACATGGAGTCCATTATCTTCGCCACCAGTACTAAAAGCCCTGACCCATACATAATATCGTCCCGGATTGTTTATTTTTACTTTGTAATGCAGGAATGCCATTTCGCCAGCTGTATTACTAAAGTTAATACCTCCTGTTAAAACATCAGCGTGTGTTACACGGGTATCAGGTAATATTTCGAGATAGGCATTATTACCTGCATTTTTAATATGTGGCCCATCTTCATCGCGGCCAACATTTGGCAATTCATTTTTTGATGTCCGGTACCATTGACGAATTTCAGTTTTTGATTGCTTGTAAAAATATTCGGCTTCAACGGCTAAAAGCCCGTTAATTTCTTCAAATATTACATCTTCACCGATTATTGGATCGGTAAACTTTTGAGATGATGCACCGATTGAAATTAAACAGGCAATTAGTGCATATAGCATTTTTCTTTTCATATTTTACTTGATTAAAATTTAGTTTATTTAGTTATTATAATTGGTTGCCCTGTGTTTGCTGAATCATAAATTGCCTCTTGTACAGAAAGGCTTTTCAGGTAATCAAAACCATTGGTTTCAAATTCATTTTTATTTATCAGGCAATCGATAAAATGACGTTGGGTATTATACACACAATCGCCAGCAAAATTTATATCTTCAAATTTATAATTGTGCTCATATTCATTTTTACCCAATTCCTGAATGGTAATTTTTCCATCGGCATATAACCTAATGGTACCCATTGATCCATCAATTTGAAATTCGCCAAACGTTAACCTTGGATTTTTATAGTTAGGTTCATTATACCTGCTTGCATCCCAAACTCCTAATAAATGAGAATCAGCAAACTCAAAATTCACCAGTGCAAAATCTTCACCTGCAATTACAGGATTCAATTTTTTCAGGTAGGCAAATACCCTTTTGATTTCCCCTCCCAGATATCGAAAAGTATCAATAAAATGAATTCCATTTTCATAAACAATCAAGCGTGGATAATCCCTGAAATAAGGTTGACGAGGAATATATGCATTTTCACCCCAACCATCGCCCATACGTTTTCGCCAATTCATAAAATGAATCTTTCCAATTACCTCTTCTTGAATCAGTTTTTTAATCTCCCTGTGCCAGGGCTGAAACCGCCAATTCTCGTGCACCATAAATCGGATACCAGCCTTATCAGCATATTCCACAATTTTCTTCCCCTCTTCAAATGTTGGAGCCAAAGGCTTTTGGCAAATTACATCTATGCCCCTGTCGGCAGCAAATTTGGTCATTTCGAAATGCGTCTCCGGGGGTGTTATTATATCGATAAAATCAGGTTTTTCTTTTTCAATCATTTCTTTATAATCAGTATAATGATTTGAAATTCCGTATTTATCTATTAAAGAATCTGCCTTGCCTCGATTACGGTTACACAAAGCTGTTATTTCAACTTCAGGAATCCTTGCCCAGGCTTCATATTGAAACGGGCTAAAATACCCTGCACCTATGCCTACTCCCTTATATCTTTTCATTCATATTAATTTTTATTCAGGAATTAATATTCCTCAATTCCTTTTTCAGGTTTCATAAAACCCCATGAAATAATTGCCAAAAATGCAAAAGCGGCACCCACAAAAAAGAATGGTTTTTCTGAGCCCGTCCATGCTTGTAAATACGGAAACGCCAGAGCTGTTAAAAATGATCCGATATTTCCTGCCATGTTCATGGTACCCGAAACTGCACCTGAGTTTTGTTTACCAATATCAACACAAAACGACCAGGATGGGCTAAGTGTCATATCGGCACCAAATATTGCGAGGGTCAGGAATACAATTGCCCCCAAAACAGTTTCCATTTGAAGGCTTCCAATTAAACCTATAATAACCAATGTAAAACCAAGTATTGCAGGAAACCTGCGCGACATTTTCCAATTTCCTTTTTTAAATATCAAATCAACAAGCCACCCTGAAAACAAATTTCCTATTGCTCCACCAATTAGCGGTGCAGAAGCGTAAAAACCAGCCTCAATAATTTCAAGCCCATATTTACTTTGAAGGTGAGGAAATAACCATGTCAATGTAAAAAAGAATGTAAAATTGCTACAGAAATACTGCCACATAGCTAACACCATATTTTTTGATTTTAACATGGTTTTTAAGGTGATTCCTGCTTTTACATTTTTAGATACCTGTTGGCGGTTTTCAAGAATATATTCCTTTTCAGAAACAGAAATCCTCTTATGTTCTTCGGGTGTATTCCTAAACCATAAATACCAAAAAACAGCCCAAACCACCCCAACAATTCCAAGAATTAAAAAAGATAAGCGCCAGCCGGTAGAATGGATTAACCATGCTACAGCAGGTAATGCAAATGCTGCCCCAAGCCGTGAACCTGAAAAATTTATACCTGTTACCAGACCTCTTTCCTTTAAGGGAAACCACGAAAATACAGCTCTGGAAATCCCCGGAAATGCACCGGCCTCACTGGCTCCAAAAAGAAAACGTACAATTATAATTGAAACATAGTTCCATGCTGCTCCAGTAAGGGCTGTAAAACCAGACCATAATACAACTATAGTAGTTAATATTTTACGTGGTCCTAAGCGGTCAGCTAACATTCCTGAGGGGGTTTGAAACAAAGCATACCCCAATGCAAAAACTGATAATATCCATCCCATTTGTTTATCTGAAAAATCGAGGGATTCAGATATCGGATTTTTAGCTGCTGAAATACATACCCGGTCGATATATAAAAGCAAGGATAACAGAAAGGTTCCTAAAACAAGGAAATAGCGCGTTGGAATTACTTTTCTCATATTTTGATTAATTAAACTTCTTAACAACTTCATAAACCGCATCTTCACCTCCCAGATTTCCAGGAAACGCCATAAATAATAGCTTCGGAAATTTAGATTCATCGCCTAACTTCCATATCGGAACTCCCGGTATTATTTGTCCCAATACTTTTGCTTTTTTTACTTCTAAAGATTTTGTCAGTATATCACTTGATGTAATCCCTCCCTTTGAAATAAAAAACCGGGGCTGAGTCTTAACATTCTTAAATACTTCAACCATTCCTTCGGAAACCATATTTACAATCCTGAGGCTTTCTTCAGGTGAATTTCCTTTAATAATCTTGCGGCTGGTATAAACTACAACCGATTGCCCGGCTTTCAAATTCCGGTCTATTTTTTTTGTAGCACTGCTAACTTCTAATTTATAACCTTTAGGATTTAAT
This sequence comes from Mariniphaga sp., assembly GCA_013203525.1. GTDB lineage: Bacteria > Bacteroidota > Bacteroidia > Bacteroidales > Prolixibacteraceae > JABMQB01. The sequence goes on along the minus strand of JABMQB010000777.1, from coordinate 2,892 downwards.
AAGTTTGCAACATTTATTTCAATGTATTCGACCTTGTAATTTTTTTTAAGAAAATCGAGTTGCAGGGAAGTTTTTGGAACATATGAACCAACCGCAATTATTCCACCCATTCCTTCAAAACAAAGGTCATTTTTTTGAAGAGGATTTTTCACGGGCAAACCAGCCAAACTCGGCACTACCGACGCTGCAGTCCGAAAAAGAATAGTTTTTGAATTCTTAAACCATTTTAGAAAACCTGAAGCAAAAACCTCAAGGTCAGATTGTGAAACAGCATTAACAATGCAAGCCTGGCCTTGTTTAAATGTATCCAAAATCTCATTAATCTTAACTGGGCCTCCAATACGTAAATTATCCAAACTAATTGAAACTACATCTTTTGCTTTTATATTACCATGTGTTTTTTCCTCGATATATTCTTTAAGATCTGAAGAAGTATAACCAAATGTATTGTCTTTAGCAAAGGGAGTTTCTGCAGCAGGAATTAAATCATCGCCTTCCCTGACAAAGTGAATATCGTTTATGGTGTACCTTCCTCCCTGAAACAGGGCAGGTATCAGAATTTGAGGGCTGTTTTCAATTCCCAAGCCTTTTCCTAAGGCATCAACTTCAATGGGATAATGGCCACGTAAGGTTGAATCACCCCGGCTAATTACTAGTACTTTTCTTCCTGAAATTTCAGATGCAGCTTTTATATTCCTGCCAATTTTCATAGCAAGTTTCTCTGCTTCATTAGGAGTAAGACTTCTCGAATTGGTAAGTATAAAAAACAACCTTTCACCGACTTGTAATTCTTTATGAATTTCAGATTTCCCCCATGTAGTTAAAACAGGCACATCAAAAACTGTTTGAGTCCCTGTTGGGTCATCATCGAGGACAATAATTGTAAATTCCTGATTAAGAAATTCTTTCCTGTTTTTATACAGAAGATTTTCAGGATATTCCGGAGGAAGTAATTTTATGGTTTCAAAATAGTCCAGCATTCCAAATAATTAATCTTCTATTACTATTACTCTGCAAGGCGCCCCATCTCCACCCTCTACTTTTAATGGCAGGGCTATAAGCTTTACTTTTGGCTTCGAAATTTGTTCAAGATTTGTTAATCCCTCCACAATTAGAATATCGGCTTTTAGAAGAATGGTATGAATCTCTGTTAAAAGCGGCAGATTATTAACATCAGCTACCGATGGTGGTTCAACTCCCACAACAGAAACACCTTTTTCAGCGCACCATAATGCAAGCTTTTTACTAATTGGTGGAAGCCCGTCACGATAAATCAGATTATTTTGAAATTTGCTCCAACCTGTTCTGAATATCAGCCCCTCCCCTTTTTTCAGGATTTGTTTAACATTTCTCAAATCTTCAATTCTTATTTCTGTATTTGGCTGAATTCCTATCAAATCAATAAGGTGGCAGGTATTAAAAAACCGGTCAACCGGGTATTGATCTACAGAACCATTATTCACCTCAAAATGTGTGGGTGCATCCATATGAGTTCCAGCATGTGAATATAAATGAAGCGTAGTTGCATTCCATCCATCCTCTTTAATATTCTTAGCTGGCTCGAATTCAACGCCCCTCATTCCGGGCTTATAAGTCAATGTTACATCAATGTATTTCATTTTATAACCGTTCAATAATAGCATCAGCAATTTGAGTGGTACCGGCATTTCCTCCCAGGTCGACCGGGAGAATACCGGCGGCACAGGTTTTATCCATTGCTTCCATAATCTTTTGAGCAGCAACTTTTTCTCCCAGGTGATCCAACATTAATGATGCAGACCATACAGTACCTAATGGATTAGCTATATTTTTACCTGCAATATCAGGTGCCGATCCGTGAATAGGTTCAAACATTGAAGGATATTCTTTCTCAGGATTAATATTCCCTGAACCGCCCAATCCGAGGCTACCCATAATTGCACCTCCCAGGTCACTTAATATATCTCCAAAAAGATTGGTAGTCAGAACTACATCAAAAATTTCGGGATGTAAGACAAAATTTGCAGAACAGTTATCGATATACATTTGCCGGTGTTCAACATCGGGATATTGTTCAGCCACCTCATTAATTACCCTGTCCCAATATGTAAGGCTGTTTATAAGCGTATTTGATTTTGTAATATGATGAACCAACTTTTTTCGTTGCCTTGCTAATTTAAATGAATAATGTGCAATACGCTCAATTCCTTTCCGTGTAAAAACACTTGTATCGATCCCCATTCCATCAGCTGAATCCGGCATAATCTGGCTACCAACTTGTACAAATTCACCTTCAGTATTTTCGCGAACTACAACAAAATCAATATCTTTCTTTTCTTTTAAGGGTCCATGAAATCCCGGATAGGTACGCACTGGCCTAAAATTTACATATTGTTGGAAACCAGTCCTAACTTTAAAAGTGTAGTCCTTAGCCGGCAAAGTATCATCAACTTCGGGTAAACCAACCGAGCCAAAAAAAATGGCATCATAGGGTTTTAGAATATCCAAACCATTTGACGGCATAAATTCACCATATTTTAGATAATTACCTGCACCCCAAGGATAAAATACCTTTTCAATTCTAAATCCCTCTTTCTCACCAATAGCTTCAATAATTTTTAATACTGCAGGAACAATCTCCGGACCGATACCATCACCAGGCACTACTGCAATTTTATACTTCCTCATAAAAAATTAAATCTCAATATTATTTTAAATGTTTGTCTGCAAATTTTATAAACTGGAACCAATCAAATCTTGTTACATCGTGAACTCCTTCCCTGATATGATAACCTATATTTGACATAAATGGAGTATTTAAGGGTGGTTGAATAGGGTCGATCAAACCCTCAAGCCTAAACAATTTATACACGGGTGTTGCTAAATAACCGGAAAGGTATTCACCTTTTGGAT
>JABMQB010000776.1 GCA_013203525.1 Mariniphaga sp. | reverse complement strand
TGCCCTGATTTATTCAGCAAAACTGCGATTCCATCATAAATAGCTTCCTCAACAGGCCTTTCTACAAATAAATTAAAAGTATGCACTTGTTGTTTAAAATAAGAAAACATGGTTACATCTGCTCGATTATCTTCAAAATCACCCTTAATAAATTTTAGAGCGGGTTTTACAGTAGTCAGCTCATTTGAAGATACAACTTCCATATCGTAGTCAGGCATCAGCGAAAGATACACTTTATGTGTACATCCGGTAATCAGGATAATAATAAAGAATAGTAGCAATATTTTTTTCATAATTTAATCCTCCATGAATTAGTTTAAAGTATAATTTTGACCGTTGTTGTTAACTATCAGGGAATTGAATACGAACACTGATGGATATGACATTAGGTCCACCATAAGCTGCAAGGTTTTCTTTGTTTATAAAAACACCTGTCATAAATTTGTTATCTTTAAAAATGATTTTTTCCTTTTTAAAGAGCGCACCAACTATCGCACTTCCAACAACCAATCCACCAACCACATAAGGTATTCTTTCTTCCTTTACTTCAACATAAGGATTACTTCCAGCATCGGCATATGCACCGAGAACAGCTAATCCACCAAGAAGTCCGCCAAGGAGGACACCTTCAAGTGCCCATGAACCTGTCTGTGCCTTTATGTATTTTATATCTTCAAAAGGAATAGTAACTGGTTGTAAATTCTTTGTATCCTTAAATGTCAATTGACCGGAATCAAAAACAAGGTTCTCTCCTGTATACGATTGCCTGTTTTGTAATTGAATAATACCTTTTTTATAGAATTTTCTTTCTGGCCCCGATTGTGATTTGGTTATTGCTGGCATTATAATTAATACGATAACCAAAATAAGCCCTATGGTTTTAGTTTTCATGATAGTAATAGCTAAGTTAGCTGATCAAATGTTAAAATTAACTGTTATAAATATAAAATCCAAGTTAAAAGATAAATATAATAATAAAGAATGTTGTCGAATTAATTGTATGATCAATAAGAAATAAAATAATACAACCTTATTAAGATAATTTATAAACAATCCCTATTTCTGCTATAATTTAAGTACAATTTATGTCTATTGAATATACTATGGATATGCAACAAAAACCTGATATATCTTGATTTTATGGCATAGAATTATAACGCAGATATATTTTGATTAAAAAAATCAGATTGTTCTCCTTATTTTTTTCTTTTAATGAATCCGGTGATATTTATTATTGTCGAAATTATTAATGCAACCAAAAAAGAAATAAGAGTGATAAAATCGGCTGACCTGGTTTTTACATTTATTCCGGAGATGCGGTTAAAAAGGTATTGTGTATATGAGTTTTCTGTTGGAATCCTGCCTAATTTATCCAAAATATCCCAGTGCCAGTCGGTCAGGGGGCAATAACCAAAACCATAAAATATACCAAGTAACGACCACGATAATCCTGTTAAAACAAGTGTAAAAAGATTCCATTTTCGCAAGGGCCTAAAAATCCAACCAAACAGGTTAAAGATTATTAAAGCCAGATGGAACACGATAAAAAAGTAATCTAATAGTTTGTAAAGGAACATTATCCTGAAATTTAATTATTGAGTAATACGTATTTGCTTTTTATAAGTTTAATCCTCAATATTAATAATCAATATATACCCTTATCCTACAGTTTTGCTTTTAAGGCTTTGGAATCCTTCTCCCAAAATCTCTTTTGAATCCATTACGGTAATAAATGCTTCCGGATCAATGGTGCTAATGTATTCCTGGAGAATAGCCATTTCACGGCGGCTGACAACAGTATAGATGATACTTTTATCCTCACCGGTAAACATCCCTTCACCTTTAAGGAATGTGCCTCCACGTTCAATATCAACCAGTAATTTTTGTTTTATCTCGGTAGGTTTATTAGAAATAATCATTAATGCTTTATGATAATCTACACCTTCAATGGTTATGTCGATTGATCGACCGGTAATATAAATTACCAGCCATGAATAGAGTGGGATAGACCAATCCCGGAAAGCAACTAACGCCAGTAGCACAATAACCGAATCTACATAAATCATTAATCGTCCCAACTGGAGTTTGGTGTATTTTGCCAGTATCATTGCGATAATATCTGACCCGCCAGATGTTGCCCGTGATTTAAAAATTAATCCAAGCCCAAAACCTGCCATTACTCCTCCAAAAACACATGAAAGCAAAACATCGTCAACAAGGGGAATATTGCTATCAGGCCGAAGCCAGGTTATTCCATCCATGAAAAATGAAGCCAATACAAAACCTACAACGGTTTTTACTCCGAACCTGGGGCCAAGTATTTTAATTCCGGCAATGGTTAGCGGAATGTTCAGTATTAATCCGAATAATCCTATCGGAATTCCATCGGGCCAAAACGAAAACAAACCTTCGGTGAGGTAGTGTACAATAATTGAAATGCCAAAAACTCCTCCCGGAACTATTTTATGTGGAGTTAGAAAATATACAAAACTTACTGCCAGTATGAAAGAACCTGCCAGTATTAGTAAGTAATCGATTAGCCATTTACGGCTAAAAACCTTGTCTTTTGATAAAAATGCCATGGCTTATTAATTTTTGCGCAAAGCAACAAAAAACAAAGTATTTGTTTCTTGATAATTATCAGTATTTAAATGTCTGAATCAATAAAAATTTAAGTTTGAAATCAAATTTTAGTGAAATTGATTTAATCAGGCCAAGTAGAATAAAATAAGGCTTAATAATCCCATAATTACTAATCTGGATGCAATAATTTTAAAAAAAAACTGATTTGGTGAAAAGTCTAATATAAAGCTAAAAACAAGTATAATAAGGGCAGTTATCAAACCAAACATAATAATATAACCGGCATATGGTAATTGCTCTAATTTAAACATCCATCCCACTGTGGTTGCAGAAAGCGCCCAACCAAAGGCAATAGCCAAAATAATGGGCCTGGCTGAAATATCTGAATATGATTCTTTTTTTATGATTCCCCTAAATCCAATTTTATTAAATATTGCAAAACCAAAAACATAATAAAAAGATGATAGAAATAAAGATCCAAAGAATAAAGTGTAGCCACTCCAACTTAGATGGAACAGCTTCAATAATAGGGAAATTAATAATATAATTATAAGTGAGAATTCGATTTTTTTCATAGCAGTTTGGTTGTTGTATGTTGTTCAGCAATTTACATAATTTTTTTAATTGCCTATCCAATTTAATAACTACCTAAAATACAAAAACAATACTTTCATTCCCGCTAAAGCGGGAATCTTATCAGGCTTTCAGTCTTGTTTTGTGAG
>JABMQB010000775.1 GCA_013203525.1 Mariniphaga sp. | reverse complement strand
TTACTTACAGCTCTTGATATAGTTGATTGAGAGACCCTTAATATTTTTGCTAGTTCTTTTTGTGTATACATATTAATGAGATTTCTGAATATCTCTACGATATTTATCCCAGACTCTGGCAATGTAGATATAATCATCAGGCTGGAATTTCCTAAATACAGGTCTTCTGTACGGTTGCGTCTGAGCGATATTCTCTGCATGGTATAAACAGGGAATCCCTACCTTAGCCTGCTCTTTCATCATCTCTATCCAATCCTTACTAAAGTCATGAGTATATTGGCCATCTGTATCGATAGGGATACCTGGCATAGATATTTGATAAATCTTTGCTCTATGTTGCATCGTACTTAAGGTATTCCCTTTTACCCTATAATAAAATTCCATGCTATCCTCTTCACATAGGAAATGATACTCCTTATGTTCCCGGATAGAGCTATCTTCTAACAATTTGATATCGTATTTATTGCCTATCTTTGAAATGCCTTTAATTTTTATGGAGCTGCATTCATCTGTCTGGCCCAATTTGTCACAGCCTGAAATAAGTGACAGAAGATAATAGAATCTTCCATCTACAGCAGAAAATCTTACTATCTGGTTATCTTCTTCTATCTCCAAGATATACCTACCGGTTCTCACGCCAGAGACTTTCTTTCCTTTCTTCAATACTCTCATTTATAAATTCTCTTGCTTAATTTGAAACAATTAAAATTTATTTTAATCCGATTGTATAAGACAGCAATTTCCCATGTCCAAAATTGAAGGTAATTCCCTTTTTAAACTCATTATGTGTAATTTCGCTTATGACATTATTTGTAAATGAATCAATCATTACATAAACCTTATTTTCTATGTTTAGTATTCCAGCATCAATTTTAACATTAATAACATCTTCCCCAGACTTATTCTTAAATAGAAAAATCATACCTTCTCCGTTAGAATTAAATCGCGCAAATCCATCCCACTCATTGTGATAGGGGAAATTATCTCCTTTAAATTTTACTAGATATTTCAACTGCCCATTTTTTGATATCTTTTTATAATTTTTTAGAAGCATACTTCCTTTTTGCATTTCGCCAGAAGAGATGCTTCTTAGATCACCAGTCAGTAAAGGTGTTGAAATAAATGAACTCATGATATTTTCAATGCTATTTTTCCCATCAAAACATATTAAACTCAAAAGGATTCTCTCTGGCGGAAGCAGATTGCAAACTCTATAACCATAATTTCTGATGTCTAGTGCTTTAACCGATAAACTTTTTTCATTAGTATTATAATTGGATATATGGTGAAGATCGTTGTACTGTAATGAAGAGATATCTGGGATACCCATATGTCCGAAAGATTCAAAGGTGAAATCGATAATGATGTCAGGTTTCTTGTTTTTTATTCTATTTCTTATTACCTGCATAGAATTATACATTTCAATGACTGAATCATTTTGATTTTTATGAAAAGAATGCTTTGTGCTATAACATCCAACAGAAGCAAATCCATAAACACTCTTTGTAATTGTAAAATCAAGTTTAAAATAATCAACCTTATATTTTTCTGCTAATTCAATAAGCTTATCTGAAAGAACATTGCGATATTTGCTTGCCGCACATATTAACTTGTCGGTTTGTGCATATCCATGACAACGAATACCTCCATCTGATTTTATAGCATAATATTTTTTATATTTTTGCGATGCTCCATAGGCTGATCCAATATTAAACCATAATCCAAATTTCATTCCTTTTTTCTTTACTTCTTTTGATATAATTTCTAATCCATTAGGAAACTTATTTTTATCTATCTGCCAATCTGGAGCCTTAAACCAGCCCTCATCAATTAGAAAATATGTAAGTCCGATCTTGCTAGCTTTATCTATAAGATCCATTATTATTTTTTCATTTATATTTTCATTGAAAGGGATCCATGTGCAATACATAGATTCTGAAAGGCTATATTCCGGAAGATATGTACGTATGCAATCTATAAAATTGTTTTTTGTTTTTTGACTATTTCTTTCACCATTATAAAAAAACACATAAGAAGAATGCGACAAATAATGTTTTCCCGGTTTTAAAAATTTGTGAAAAGGAATTGTATCTGAATTATAACCTACAAGAACATCCCTTCCCTGCGATGTTAAATGACTATATATTCGCTTAATTGAAGAAGGAGAGTTACATGTTACTATCATGCCTTCGGTTAAAGTATTGTTATGCAATTGAAGCATTGCCTGCGATGTCTCCCCAAATGAAGCTTTATCAATTTTATTAAGCCCGTATTCATTAAACACCTCAATATCTTCTAATCTACCAGGGTAATAATTAATTGCATCAAAGTAAAAGTAATTAATATGTAACTCTCTATTGCTATTATTAATCACTTTAATAGCTTTGCGCATTGCCGGGAAATTTTTATTAACTTCATAATATAGCTCTAATAAACATTTTATTTTTATAACTTCAAGAGTGATTATCAAAGTTTCTTCTATGCCATTGCTTTCTTTATTAGCTGATATTAAATTAAATGCTTTTTCAGATTTGGCAATATTATTACCAGTAACAGGGTTAATAAATTGCTTCTTATATCCCATATATATAGTGTCATTTAATCCTATTACAAATTCACAGGATTTTATTTCTTTACAATATTCAGTTCCTGTTATTTTATTAATAAATGAATTTGTATATATCCCGTAATCATCTGAAAGAATTAATTCTCTTTTGATAAAATCACTTTCAATACTCACTCTATTCTGCTCAATTGATGTCATGATTACTCCTTTTTTGTGTTCCACTGGTCATTTGAAGTCTTAGCAGGATAGGGACTATCAGGATAACGCCAACCATTATCAATCTTTCTCAATTATCACTGCCTCATGAACCTTGTTACATAAAATATTTATAATGTTGCCTTCTTTCTCTATATTGTTCCCATCTTTCCCCCAAAGTTTTACATCAGAGTATGGTACTTTTGCAATGATCTTAGCCTTATATAACGCAGGTTCTTCCATCATAGCAGGACCAGGACGGGAGCTTTCCAATACAGTGCCACGATTAATGTTAAGAGCAATCAAATGAACAACATACCTGCTGTTTGACTTTTGTTCACAAATTACTATTTCTACATTTAACGGAGCTTCTACTTCAATGGGTAATTTAATACCATTTGCTTTGATAATATTTCTCAATAAAGTCCTGTGTTCAGGTAATGGATTTTTACCTGAATAACTAGCTGCCAACGGAAATGGGATATATATTACTTTGCCCTGGCCAAAGTTATTGGTAACAATGGCAGGAGACATAATCCTGGGAGAAATATTCATTGGAGGACCAAATCCAGATCCCTCTGCAGATTTTACTTTAGTTGCATGTCCCTGAATTTCGTCGTAAAACGACCCGACCATTTTCCCAATGCCTATACCCGTAGTTAGAGATGGGATGATCCCCTGCCCTTGTACTGGGACATAATATGCTGAATCAATTCCTTTGGAAAATTCTGTCCTATCAGGCATTTGAAAGTAATTGACCGGCGAATTCAATCGGTGCAAGAAATTTGAGCCGAATATATCAGACAGTCCGAAATTTTTCTGTTCTCTTCCCATTTCATCAAATAGACTTGTATCATAGGTAGCTATCAATGTTCCGCCTGTTTTCACGTATTCTTTAATAATCTGCTGTTCGTCATTACTTAATATTGCTATGTTTGCCATGAATAATATAGGGTATTGTTGCAATTTGTCTAATCCTACATTCTCGTCATGGATTATCTCTGTGGGTATATGTAATTCAAGTAATGCTTTATATGCTCCATTAAAGGAGGCAATATATTGTGGAGAACAGCCCCCTCCATCATCGGTCTTGTCATACCAAATGAGAGTCTTCCTTGAATGATACAACCCAACATATTTAATGACATCTCCATTAAGGAGTTGTTCCTTTTCTTTTTCTTTGATTTCTGCAAAAACCTTGCCAACCTGCCTAAAAGCAACTTCGTCAACAGTGCCATCATAATGCACCCTGTGCGAAACAGAAAGGGTTGCTCCATTTACTAAAATAGTAAAAAGTTCATACTGCAATTGCGCCAATGGTTTAACACACCAACTATCCACGCGATTTGTACTAAGAGTAAATCCTTCAAAAGTCTTTCCTGCCTCAACTGCTCCTTTTAAAAACCTTATGGATCTACTATTAATATCAAACCCGTAACGTTCCGGATACACTTCAGTAAACCCGATGTCACTGAAACTTATATCACTAACCTTATGTGGATGATCATGGCCAGCTGCAATATAATTAAATGTAACTAGCCAATCAGGTTTGGTCTTTTTTATTTTATTCCTTATTTCTGTAGCAAAGTTGGTAAAACTATCTGATTGAAATTCTATCCATTGCTTCCAAACATTGTCCCACGTTGGCTTATAAGGTGGTTCACACCCCGTATTTTCTTTAAAAAGTTTAATACAACTGTCGCAATAACAATAGGATTTGAAGGGATAATAAATATATGGCCAGTCAAACCAAAAACCATCTATGTCGTGCTGTGCCATTATTTCTTGAAGGTGTTTTATAAAATACTCCTTATATTCAACATTATTAGTACATACATAGCAATTGCTAATTTTTCCATTATTGTCTTTTTGTGCCCATTCTGGATGGGACATGGTAGTATACTCGTCCCAAGTAATAGAAAGATATACTCTTGAACCTATGCCCCTCTTTTTGCATTCTTTTACCATTTCAGCTACAATATCCCTATCGCCAAGACTTTTATATTTCCTGCCTACTTGTGTGTTATAAAGAGTGTAGCCAGATACAGTTCTAGCTTGGAAAGTAACACAATCAGTATGAGATTTAGCAATAGCTTCAACAATCTTCTTTGCATCAAACTTACAAAAAAGGTCGTTCCCCCATTCATCGTAAAAATGCCACCTAAGCCAAAATTTCCTACAAGATTTCCACTTCTCTCTTCGTTCAATTGATAGATTCATCTTTAGTGTATCATCCTCTGTATACCCTTATTTTTGGAATATGCTCTCTTTTAAGTTATCTACACTTACCCACTCTACATGGCCGTCAAAATATCCAATATTTACTCCATCGTTGTGTCGGCTTGCGCTGCCAACTACGGTGTCGTCAAAGGTATAACCAGAGGTATTAAACCACCGGGTAGTAGTACAATCAGTGCAAAAGCCAACTTCAGATGGACTGTTTATGCTCGAGAGACGCTCTCCGCAAGTATGCCCGGACTGTGTCTCAGACATCACGCCGTAGCTTATCCACCAAATAGATGCATCGTTTATCCAAAGCGGATCTGGATCAGAGGGACAGACCTTCAATTCATCCTTGTTGGAGTAATATGGACGTAATTGTTGATACCACCATGGATATGTAAAGCCACTACTATTGTCCCTGACGATCCAGCCATCGTTATCCTGTGCATACATAATGGATGCCAGCATTATCTGCCTTAGATTACTGGCACATTTTATTTTTTTTGCCATGTCTCTTGCCTGTGTTAATGCTGGTAAAAGCAGTGACGCAAGCAAGGCTATTATGGCTATAACGACCAGAAGTTCGATTAAAGTGAAGCTTCTCGTGTGTTGGGGACAGACATTTGTCCGATTTTTAAGGGTAAAGAAGTAAGTTAGTTTTTTAATAACTTTTTTTAGCATGACTTTTATCCTCCAATATTTGTGTTATTTAAAACAGATAAAATCCTATGCCCAGAAGACCACATTCCCAGTATGTCCTGTTATCAGGTCAATAATAAACCAGAGACCTGCTGCAACCAGCTGTCCTAGTATCAGCCCTAAGAAAAATGGCTTTGCTCCCTTATATATCTTATTCCCTCCATATCTCAGGAGTAAAGCCTTTATTATCCACGCAATAAATATACTAAACCACATGTATTCCATCATCCATACCGCACTTATTGGATATGCTACTGGATGAATTGGCCACCACAGGAATCTGTATCTCATGGACATCAAAAATAGCATGAATCCTCCACCTATTGCTGTATGTAACCATCCCAGCCAGTTTACTCCTGTTGGACGTAATATGTGATCTACTACATATCTGTATGGCCATTGTGGCGCTCTTATAAAATACCAGCCTTGTAGATTTATCCCTCCATGCGTGTAAGCCAACTTCAATACTATCCAGAATGTAGAACCAAGACCTATTATCAATGCTCCTAATATAAACCAGAAAAGTTTCCTTCTGTTTCCCTTTATTACCTCTATTATCTTCAGCCCATGTGCTGTTGCTGCCATTACAAATGTCCTGAGATCTGATCCCCATACATATGTGAATGCAAGACTTACCAGCCCCCCATGTCCAAATATTGATGTTCCCAGTCCTGATACTGCCAGGGACGGTGCTATTGACGGCGCTACTGCGCATGCTAGTCCTCCCTCTGCTACTATTCTTGTTAAACCTATAAACAATACCAGCGCAAAGAACATAAATACAGGAACTGTTATCAGGGGCAATCCACTAAAATACAGCCAGGTTCCCATTACAATTAAACTTACAAGAAGCATGAATACTGATGCCCTGTATGACAATATTTCATTTGTATCATCTATCTCCTTTGTCCCTCTAAATGCTTTCCTGAACACATCTTTAAGATGGTCTCTCGCCATCCATAATCCCATCAGTACCAGTACTATCATTCCTCCTGTCTGTTGATGATATAACATTGGAGAACTTTGTATCCCATAACAGCTTAAGTTCTCATTGAATCCAAATCCTGTGATATTACAGATGCCTTTTATCACTATTGAGAGTAAACACAAAAACCATAAACTGAACGCTAACTGCATATTGATGAAATATGCATATCCTATCATTGGAAAACTTACTCTAAAATGCATATCTAACGTGTTACGAAATATTGGAATGCTGTTGGCTAATTCTATCCCGGGGATAAAGTGAAAATAGTGATGAAAGGCATTTATTGAGCTGATTATAAATGGGATGGCAAATCCAAACCACATTAACCTGTTTTTAAAAAACGGTCTGATTATAGAATTATTTTCATCCCTTACCATCTCCAGAGGTAATTGTGCTAATGGATATATTAACCTCTCCTTCTCTACCCACTGCTTTCTCAATACCACCATTATTGTTATCATTATCATGTATAGAGCCATTAAGAATATTAACCAGAAGCATATTGGTTTTAGCCATGCTAACCACGGTATAGTGGCTCCCTTTGGCAGGCCTTCATAGAACTGCCTTATTACCTCTTTGCCCTGTGGCACCATCCAGCTTTTTATATGTGGTTGTATTAACTCTGCCCATCTGTTTGTCGGGGTTGCAAAGTAAAATGGTGCCGTGATCATCGGAAATAATTGCGCGCCAAGCCCCATTGTTGCTACTGAAGAGGTTACAAGCATCATAATGTATATTACCAGAAGCTCTGATGAATTAAGGGCTATTCTCTTACTTATCAATTTAAGTATAACCGCTATGCCACCTACAAGAATGAAAAACAGGAATATAGCTCCTGCAGGCATGAAGTCTATTGCCAGATAAGAGCCATGAACAATATCTATGGAGTAGTGCGCCATTACAGGGATGAGAAAACACAGCAACGCACCTATTATGAAACTCTTTAGACCTACTTGTTTATCTCTATTTTCCATCGGCAAAATTAAATTTTCTCCTATCGAATTTTGAGCATAGTATAAATTCTGCTCATTTGCAATATAAATTGTGGAGTTTCTATTGACAACTAGCCAAAAGTTTAATATCCTTATACATATATGAGAAAATTAGAGGAGATTTAGAATGGCAGAAGAGAAGAAAGTAGGACAAGTAACAGTTAAGCCTGAGATAGAAACAGACAAAAAAGATATTGAAGAAGGTAAGGCACTAGCTGTTATTAGTTATTTCTGGCTGATAAGCTTGATTGTTCTTCTTGTTAAGAAGGATAATGAGTTTGTCTTGTTTCATGCAAGACAAGGATTGGTGCTGGCAATATTAGCTACTGTTTTTTCCTTAATCCCCATAATTGGATGGCTCCTGAATATAGTTGTTATTATATTTGCAGTAGTTGGTATTGTAAAAGCACTTGCTGGCGAAACATGGAAGATGCCTC
>JABMQB010000774.1 GCA_013203525.1 Mariniphaga sp. | reverse complement strand
TGAGCTAAACCTACTAAAAAGATTAGCACATCAGGTTTTTCACAATTTTTTGCTAATTCATTTGCGAAATCTAAAGATGTTAAATCTCCTGAAAACGTATACTTATTAGCGGGATTATAAAAACTTGTTGATATGACATGGTACTTACCCTCAAAACAATTCAGAAGGTAATTGCCAATTGTTCCATCGACACCGGTAATTAAGATATTTTTAGACAGAAAAATACATTAGTTGTTATGATTAAAAAAATAGGGTCTCATAGGATTTAATTATTTTCCCCCAATTGTATGATTCTGCGATTTCTTCAGCAGGGATATATTGATCAAGTATTGGATTTACTTCAATGAAAGATTGAATTACCGAAAAATCATTGAAATAAAATCCTTGATTATTTAATGTGTATCGATTTTGTGGAATATCAATGGAGATTATTGGTTTTCTACAAACAACCATCTCAACCAATGACGGTGCAGTTCCACATAATGTATGTGTATGAATATATGCTGTGCAGTTTCTGCGAATTAGATCCAGTTCAGGCTTATTATATAAGCCGTTAATTAGAGTTATATTCGATAGTTCATTGTATTTCTCGTATACTTTAGTACCATAAACCGAAGTGCTGAAATTTGAAATGATTACTAGATGGTTTAGCGTACCTGCAAAACTCTCACACAATTCCAAAATTAAATTATCTTCAAGAGCACGGCTTACTGATAAATAGTACTTTTTGTTAAAAAATGGATATTTTTCGCAAATAGCATCCGTTATTATAAGACTACTATCTATTGTACCGCCATACGGTATTATATGTACTGAAGCTGTCACTTTTTCAGGTAAAATTTTTCTGTAATAAAAGTTATCTAGAATAAGAGAATGTGAAATTTTTGTGCTTACTTTGAAACAAAATTTTAGATATAATTTTGCCAGGTAATTAAACTTGGGTCTTTCCCATTCAATGCCACCAATATTTGAGACTAGTCTAATTTTTATAAAAGGTAAAAGAAAGAAAACTAACGGGATTCCTTGAGTGCCAAGTAACAATAAAACATCAACCTTCCAAAAGCATAGACAAATAGACCAAAAATCATAAAATAAACCTTGAAAACCCGAAGCTCGGATATTCAAATACTTGACTTTCACACCTGGAGGAATCTGCCCTGATATTTTTGATTCTAAAGAGTTAAAGATCAGGTATTCAATGTTTTTTGACTTTTTCTCTGCCAGATTGTTTACTAGCTGATCCCATCCACCATAGTTGGCGTAAAGCCCGTGTGAACCAATAATAGCTATTCTTGTTCTCATTCGTCTAGATAATTCTCGTAAAAATATTTTAAATATTGACGTAGCGCTACTTTCCAATCTTGCATAAGGTCGAGGCCACGCAACTGGAGTCTCAGGTTCACCAGTCTTTCATTTGGTGGGCGGTCAGCATAATAGATATCCTTGAAATAATCTGAATTAACAGAAGTAATCTTGATTGACTTATCCATATTGAGTATATTTATCAACTCATGAGCAACTTCAAGACGACTTGTCAGTCCTCCGCAAACCATATTATATAATCCCCAATATTCGGTTTTGATCAAAGCTTTTACATTTTTGGCAAAGTCGTGAGTATAAGTCGGAGTACCTTCTTTGTCGTTAACTATCAACAGCTCATTTTTACCCTCTTTCAGCTGCTTCATGAGTTTCTGGATGAATTTTTTATCCTTCTTGGGACCAGCACCCATCATCCAACCTGCCCGACAAACCAAGTAACGCCTCGCATTCTCTACAACAAAACGTTCACCCATATATTTTGATCTGGCATAAACACCGAGTGGGTTTGGCATATCCCAATCGTCATATAGATTTTTCTTCCCGTCAAAAATTCCAGCAGTGCTAATATAAAGCAATGGGATATTCAACTTGTTTGCCAAATAAACTGCATTTTCGACAGCAATGGTGTTGGTCAAATATGTATCTTTAGGATTTTCTTCACAATACTCTAAATCTGTGTAGGCGCCTAGATGAAAAAGGTAGTCCGGATTGAAAGATTCAACATCCTTTTGATAGGCTTCAAAATCCCGAAAATCCAAAAAAGTTAACCAATCTTCATTTACATCTATATCTGTACACTTTAAATCAAATTCATCCTTAAACTGCATATAGAATGCCTCCCCAAGCATGCCTCCGCATCCAGCAATATAGATTTTCTTTTCCATCATTTTATTAAAATATTTTTATAAATACCTTTTAATTTTTTTGCAACCGAATGAATATCTAATTCAAGTTCTTTTATTCTTTCTCTACTATTTATTCCTTTAAAATTTAGTGCGATTTCAACTAAATCCGCCAGTTCATTTGCATCATTTGTTTCTGAAATAAAATTTCCATTTACATTCTCAAGTAAAGTTCTTACGTTTCCTACATTTGTAGATACAACTGGTATATTACAAGCCATTGCTTCTTTTACAGAATTAGGAGACCCTTCATAATCTGAAGTCAATAGATGAATTTCAGATGCATTAAAGTAATATGGTATTAATTCTCGTCTAGTATTTATTAATACTAGTTCTTCACATTTTACGTATCTGTTTTTCAATATGGATACTGTCTCCTTGTATATATCATACCGTTTCTGCTTTCGAATTCTATTTGAGCTAACAAAAAGGATATATCTTTTTTGAGGATCCAGATTTAGTTTTCTGCAAGCTATCTGTTTCTTAATTGGAATAAATATTAAAGTATTTACTCCATTTGGTAAATAATATGAGAACTTATCATCAATTAATGAGGAGTTATTTTTCAAAATATACCCACTAGTATTCTTTCTAATTATTTTAAAAATTATTTTCCCCATTTCATTAATTGGATCATTCTGGAACGACACCAATATTTTATTTCGTTTGCAACAACCACTTAAAATTAAAAAAAGAGCACTTAATGCATGGTGGCAATGAATGATATCAAATCGTTCTTTTTTAAGCCTCATTTTTATTTTGCAAATAGATTTCAGATATTCTCTTTTGCCTTTCTCGCGGCCATTAATAAAAAGAATCTTATTCTCTATTCCAATCGAGTTTAATGATTCTATTTGTTCTTTCACAAAAATCCCAAATATTGGCAAATTTTCTGAAGGGTAATTATTGGTTATGTGAAGTACTTTCAATTTGATTACATGTAATACTATCAAGTTTGGATTACATATTGGCTCTCCGATATTTTACAAAATTATAAGTATAGTTTTCAGATATACCCAAGCCCAAAGTAATAATAAACAGAGGAATTCCAGATACAAATGTCACTGACGAATAAAATAAATAATCAAAAAGAAAAATAAATAAGGCAAAATAACAGCCCAGAATTATTGAAAGGATAATGTTGGGAATATTTTTTTTTAACCTCAATATTTTCCTGTATCTTTTATGTAAAATATAAATAAACCAAAACATGAGAAATACAGATGGAAGACCCAGACTGATATAATCTCTTCCCCATCCTGGAATACCGTAGAGAATATTATATTTTGTAAAACCTGAACCATAACCACGTGTTTCTCTATCATAAAGTTTCATTGGCCCAATACCAAATAATAAATTGTTTCTAAAATATAAAGAATTCCACAGCTTAATATTTGTTGATATTCGTCCAGTAGAATAACCAGATTTTTCATTTTTCGTGTATTCCATAGCATAGTTCACTGCTTTTGAAATATTCTTTATGTCAAAATTATCTTGGACATTTGGAGTGAATCCTCCGAAATCAGTATTGCTAAATAAAAATATTAAAAAGGGAGTCATGAATACTAATAAAATGGACGCCTTAATAACATTTCGAAATTGTTTTAATGATTTTATTGATAATAATTTTAAACAATAATATTCAAATACTATATAAGCCATGGGAAACACTATTAATGCTGTTCTTTTTCCAGTACTAAAACTAATCATCAAAAGAAGCCAACCAAGGATTAAGTGGATTTTCCTTTTTGAAACTAAGTGATAATATGAAATAAAGAAACCCAGGAATGTAAGAGGTAATATGGTCCCAAGCTCTCCGCTAACCAAAAATACAGTCCCTATTCGACTTTCATTTGGTCCATAAAATATTATATTAAGTACAGATACAATAATTTGTATGAGCATTAACCAATAAAATAACCGTACTAATTTCTTGATGCGGGATTTATTGATTCTAACTGTTCTACCTATAAAGTATAGTAAAATGGAATAAATGAAATATCTTGAGTATTTTATAGCATTAATAAATGATATTTCATTTATATACGCAGAGATACACGACCATGAAAAAAATGCAATTCCTATAAAAACAATATTTTTAGTTGATTTTGGGAAACGATATATATTCAAAACTGAGATGAATGTTAATACTATTCCACCTTCAAATAGGATTTTAATTAACAACGGCTCATTTTCTTGAATCGATGACAATGATTTTCCCATAACGTACCCGATTAAAAAGCCTCGAAAAAACCAAATGATAATAAAAATCACTAATAGTTTGAATTGATCAATTGTAATTTTATTGAGCGAAATATTGATCACGATAAGTATCTATTGAAAATCTTCATTTAATCTTTAAAAACTACTGACTTATACGGAAATTTATGTTTTTTTCTTTTTTTGGATAAAAAAGCATAAAGCTAAACAGCACTTGAATGTCTCTAACAACTATATAAGTTAAATATAATAATAAATTTTCGTTATACTTGAATTTTGCTCTAACTGCCCGAATATTGACAATCATTAAATATAATAATAAAAATACTGGATTAACTAGAGTCATCGCTAGGATTAATGATATAACTAACGTTATCAAAGAGTAATCAACTTTAAATATTATTTCTATAATTCCTTCATTAAAAAGATTTTCTCTATAAAGAAGACCTCTATATAAAAAGTCTCCATTTTTTAATATTTTTTTCAATCTTGAACTGTTTGTATAGCTTATTGTGTGATGAACAGCAAATAGTTCTTTTTTTCTTAATAATTTTATATTCTTTTTCGCTAATCTTAACCCAAAATCATTATCTTGGCTTCTACGGTAATAGTTTTTCATCCCGCTGTTCATCTTCCATAATTGCCTGGTTATACAAAATAGACCTCCAGTCTTTGATTCTAACCTATCTGTTTTAATAGGCTTTCTCCAATAATATTCCTTATGTAGAAAATTAAATCTGGAATCATAAAAATAGTTTAGTATGTCACCTGAAAAATAGGGTGTCTTTATAAACTGATTTTCATTCAAATATTTATTTGCAAATGATTCATTCAGAACCATATCTCCATCTATAAAAACGAGATATTCGCTTTTTGCTACTTTAGCTCCAATATTTCTTGCAATCGCAGCATTTTTATCGCCAGTCAGTTCTAAAACTTTCAGATTTTTATATTTTAAGGCTGTTTTAATATTATTATCTGTCGACCCGGAATCAACATAAATTACTTCATAATATTCTGTTTTATTGCTAGTAAAACAGAAAATTGATTTCAAACATTGATCAAGAAACTCTGCCTCATTGAGACCTATCACTATAAATGAAATCATATGTTTAACACATTATCCTATTGCAATGATATACAATATTAATCATCTAAATATTATTCACACAATAACTTTTATTAATTATCTATAAAGTGATCAATCTAAGTTTAAGGTTTGTCATTAATATCTATTTTATATATTCTTGGGCTCATAACTAATAAATATACTGTGGACATAATGCTGAAAATCAAACTTATCAAAGAGGATAAAATTCTTTTATAAACTTACTATTTATTATTCCTTCCAATATAGAGGATTCAGAAGTGGACCCCAAAAACTGGATTAAAATCAGACCAGAAAGGAACACCAAAATGACATGGAGGAAAAAACCAAATTACACAGCTACATTCAAAGCCAAGGTAGCCCCGGAAGCATTGAAGGGCGAATATACATTGTCTGAGATTGCCGAAAGACACGATCATCATCCCAACCAGATCCAGCGTCTCATGGGTCTGATAGGAATCAATGCCATTTACAGCATGGACACAGCCTTTTGTGTTGATACCTTGTACGAAGCTATTGGCCGTTATGGTAAGCCTGAGATATTTAATACCGATCAAGGAGCCCAGTTTACCAGTGATGATTTTACCACAGTTCTGAAAGATGCTGGAATAAAGATCAGCATGGATGACAAGGGTCGTTGGATAGATAATGTGTTTATTGATAGATTGTGGCGCAGCTTGAAATACGAAGATATTTAAAGGCTTACGAATCGGTGAAAGAGGCTAGAGAATCAATCAAGACATGGATGCATTTTTACAACACTGAGCGAACCATCAGGCCCTTGACTGGTAATTCCGGAAGTTTCGGACAGTGATTCCGGTAATCTTTCGGACACTTATATTA
>JABMQB010000773.1 GCA_013203525.1 Mariniphaga sp. | reverse complement strand
CTTCAAGAGATAATAAGGGGAATTTTGTGGGTCGTGTAAACCAGTTTTTGAATCACGAAGGAATCGACTCCGGGAAAGTTTACTACCTCTGTGGCAATTCACAAATGATCAATGATGCCACTGATATTTTGGAAGAAGCAAATGTGCCAATTAAAAATATCCGGTCTGGGGTGTTTTTTTAAAGCTCTGTCCCCATACAAATACTTTCAGGCAAAATTTTGTAGGGACCGTAATTTTTAATTTTACGATATCCCGATTTCTGATAAAGTGAAATAGCTTCGGGATGGTTAAGCCCTGTTTCCAGTACCGCTGTTGATAATTCTTGTTCTTTTGCCCAGGTTTCCAGTTCGGATAATACCAGTTTACTTATTCCTTTACCCCTGTATTCAGGTAAAACGTACATTCGTTTGATTTCAGCTTTGTCATCTTTCAGGATACGGAATGCTCCGGTGGCAATAGGTTTTTTATCATCAAATGCTATTACACAACTTGTTTCAGGGTCAAGTAAATTATGTGATTCATATTCACCTTGCCGAACCGGATTCCTTTCCCATAGTTCCTTATTTAAAAATTCAATTAAACTTGTAAATTGTGGATCATTTGGAAAGGTACGCTTGATTATAAAAGCCATAAAATGATTGAAAAGTTTATTTCCCGGTTATTTCATTATAAATCGAGGTTACAAGCCGGGCTTCATTTTCTTCAAACTCTGCCAAAACTTGTTCCATGGTTTTATCTTGTCCGACTAATCCTTTTACTTTTTTCTGCCTTTCAATCATTGATTGAATATGTTTTTTGATATCATCGCGTGATACTAAATCAGCATGCCCACTACTAAATTTGTCAGCATCGATTGTCTCAAGCATTTTAGTTAAAGTTTTAACATGCTCGAATGAATTTCCGTTTTTATTGGAATGAATTAGCTGTGGACGCCCGCTAAAATACTGGTCGCCAACAAAAGCAATTTTTTCATCCGGGAAATAAACAACACAATCGCCGGTTGTATGGCCGACTCCGAAATAGTGGAGTTCTATTTTATCTTTTCCTAACCATAAATTCATATTATTATTAAAAGTTACTGAAGGAGTGAATGGAAGAAGTTCAGGTTCGCCCCAATCCGACTCACGCCCAAAATTTACTTTGAAAAAATCATCGCGGCAGTTTTTATGAGCTACAAAGGTTACTGATTTTGGGAAATATCGATTACCCATAATATGGTCGCCATCGCTATGGGTGTTTACTAAATATTTGATTGGTTTATCCGTAATTTCCTTAACGGCTGCAATGGTTTGATCAACTGATTCTTTATTCATTTTTGAATCGATAACCAAAACTCCTGTTTCGCCTATAAATACACCACCATTTGATCCACTTCCCCCCATTAGCTGATATACATCTCCTGATACTTTTTCCAGGGTTACAGGCGGTGTCTCCCTATTTTGGGCTGATAGTAGTGTGCAAATTAATACAAGTAAAAGAATTGTTCCAGTGTTTCTTATTGTTTTCATAACGTTAGTTTTAATGGTTAGAATTGTGAATATACAAATTTATAAAAAGAATATATTTTTTATCTGTAATAACAATTCTTTAACAATTACTTATATTGGAAAAAAACTGAAACCCATTATGAAACGATTTATTCTGATTCTTACTGTTTTGTTTTTTTCTCAAATTTTATTAGCACAAACTAGTTATAATAATCAATGGCCCTCATTTCGCGGACCGTTTGCAAAAGGGTATATTGAAAATTCGCTTACACCTGTTGAATGGGATGTGCCATCAGGAAAAAATGTAAAATGGAAGACCGATATTCCGGGACTTGGGCATTCATGCCCGGTTATTTGGGATGATAAATTGTTTGTTACAACAGCCATAAGCGGATCAGGTAAAGATGAATTAAAAGTCGGGCTTTATGGTGATATCGATGAAGTGGATGATGAGTCGGTTCATGAATTTAAGGTCTATTGCCTCGATAAAAATACTGGAAAAATTATTTGGGAAAAGTTAACACATAAGGGAGTTCCACGCACAAAACGGCATACTAAAGCATCTCATGCAAATTGTACACCTGCAACTGATGGAAAGCACCTGGTTGTGTTTTTTGGATCAGAGGGATTGTTTTGTTACGATCT
>JABMQB010000772.1 GCA_013203525.1 Mariniphaga sp. | reverse complement strand
GAAATGGTAAAGGAGTACTTTACCTTTATCATATGGATATGCCGAAAAAATATGGACAGGATTTTGATTTTGTTTATCGAAATGGAGAAACAGTCCATTTTAAAAAAGGAAAATGGTACCATATTGCGGAGCGTGTAAAAATGAATACCAATGGATCAACAAAAGATGGAATTGTGCAAGTTTGGATAAACGGAGAAATGGTACTTTCTCTTGATACAATTCGTTTTCAATCTAATGGTGATCAGATTGGAAAATTCTATATGTCAAGTTTCCACGGTGGAAATGATAGTACCTGGGCACCTACTGATACCTGCCACTTATGGTTTGACGACATTAAAATTTCAAAAAATTATATTGATATAGATTATATAAGTTGTTCAAATCCTGATGCTTCTTACTTTGGTGAAAAGTGTACTACTAAAAATACAATTGAAATTGAAATAAAAAATAAAGCCGTCGTATTTCCTAACCCAAATACCGGTAAATTCAAATACTGGATCGATTCTATACCTAAAAACAACTTAACTTTAAAACTGATCCACACAACCGGTCAATTAATTGAGGAACGATATATTCATTCGATAGATATAAACCAAACAGAACAATTTGATGTATCCCATTTATCCAAGGGGATTTATCATTTGGTTATAACATCGGATAATATTTACCGAAATGAAAAAATTGTAGTTCAGTTGTGGATTGAAAAGGGAAAAGGGTTGTTCAATAACAACCCTCAATTGAAACCCAGCACAAACATTAAGATGTAAGTGCAAGATATTATAAAGATAAAAAAATCAATTCAACTGGCATTATTAAATATCAATTTTCATCAACCGGTCATCATCCACACAACCTGTAAACGCACCCACCCCAATTATCTGACATCGGTTATGTGATTCAGGATCCCAAATTTGGGGGATGTCATCAATTATGGTAATTGAATCGTAAACATCATAGTAATAATCAGGAACAGATTTCAATGGTTATACTCCTGTTTTCTGACAAGCGCATTATACACCATATTTATGGAACTATGTATTGTAAGCCATAACTGAATTATTAAAACATGGAGATTTTTTCTATGGGTCTATTTTTATTGTCCAATTCTATTAGTACCAGCCACAAAACCGTCGAACTGTATATACGAAGTAATATTGGGAGCCCAGTCCTTACTATTTCCTCCATGAAAAGTTGAGAAGTAAATACCCCCGATAAGACCATTGTTATTTTCAACGTCCCAAAACCGCATGTTAGAAATATTAAGTTTCTCCTTCCCATCGATCCATACTTTTAATTTGCCATCGTCAGTATTTGGGGTACCTACATTTACATATTCTTCTATACAATGCCATTTGCCGGGAATAGCTTTAAAATCGCAATCTATACTTTGCCCCCAGTTATTCCGCCCCCATTCTCCATTCGCACTTTTAGGAACATAGGTATAAACGACAATTTTACCCTCCTTTCCCCACATGAAACGGAGTGTCCATCCGTTTTTTCCATTGGGATGTTTACCTCCTGAACGTGACCATGAATTACCACCTCCCATTAATCCGGGCAGTTTTCCTCCAAGCCTGAAATCAAACCCATCCTCAAATTTCACATAATATCTTAAATATAACTCCCTGTAAAATCCGTGATTTATTCCTTTCATATCATTAAAAATCATTGGAAATTGCCCACCTGTTTCCTGAGGACCTACCCCTCCTGCAGGGTAAGTTACCCGTAACGATTTTCCACCTTCAACAGTATTCTCCACAATTTCGGTTTCATTCGCCCTGTTATTCCAACTAATCCCCCATTTTTCAACCCAGTTGGAATTGTTATAACTTTCCTCAAATCCACCAAAAAAAATAATATCATTCC
Organism: Mariniphaga sp.; assembly: GCA_013203525.1. Taxonomy (GTDB): domain Bacteria; phylum Bacteroidota; class Bacteroidia; order Bacteroidales; family Prolixibacteraceae; genus JABMQB01. The sequence goes on along the minus strand of JABMQB010000772.1, from coordinate 351 downwards.
TTTGCTTTAGCCCCTCTTCCATACTTAAAATATCGCCACTCTGGCTAAACGAGAACAGTACACTAAAAAGGAGATAGAGAATAATTGAGTATTTTGCTTTCATAAGTATAAAATTAAAAGAATAATTGAATGGTTTTTCATAAATCCAGTGGTTAGTTAATTAAACAATCCACATAAAATAGGACATACAATTTTGGTTTGTTTAAAGATATGAAAAATTTGGTGTTCTATAATATACTCAACCCAAATAGGAATTCGAAAAATTGGGTTTAATAATTTGGAAATTATCAGTTAATATATTTTCAAATTCTTTATTTCTCCAAATCTCATTTTCAAAGAAGTTGATAACAG
>JABMQB010000771.1 GCA_013203525.1 Mariniphaga sp. | reverse complement strand
AATCAGCACAGTTCATGTTTGAGTCTGATAGTTATTGTATGGGAGCATTTTGTTCTCATTTTAGATGCCAAAATAAAGAGGATCAAATTTTTGTATATCAGTTATTTAGATCTGAACAATACAAAAAACAATTATCCATACTTTTCGAAGGTACTAACATTAATAATTTGAAAAATATGGATATTGAAAATATGAAATTTAAAATACCATTTGAAAATGATGAAAAAATGAAGATTACTCGAACCTTACAACTTTTAGATAAAGAGATAGAAGCAAGTAAATTATTATTGTCCAAAATAATGCTTCAAAAAAGTGGCTTAATGCAGAAATTGTTGACTGGGGAGGTGAGGGTGAAAATTGATTAATAATACGAACCAAGATTTGAAAACATAAGCTATTGGTTTTTATCAATCCTGACAGGTTTTAAAAACCTGTCAGGATTACCAGTAATTAAAATTAAGAATATGGAATATAACGAATTGAACGACTCTCAACTTCCTGCAATTAATCTGCTTCAAAAGTTGGGTTATAAAAATATAAGTGAAGAAGAGAATATAAAAAACAGGGAAAAAATACTTTCAAATGTTCTTATGGAGGAAATCCTTTTTAAGCAGCTTAAGAAGATCAACTCATTTGAGTTCAAAGGAGAAACCTTCAAATTCTCAGCAAGTAATATCCGTGCTGCTGTTAATGCCTTAAAAAACGTACAGGATGAAGGACTTGTAAAAACCAATGAAAAAATTTACGACCTCCTCACATTAGGAAAAAGTTTTATGGAAAATGTGTATGGCGACCAAAAAAGCTTTACCATTAAATACATCGACTGGGAAAATCTTGAAAATAATGTATACCATATCACTGAAGAGTTTGTAGTTGAAGGAACAAAAGAAACCAGAAGACCTGATATTGTCCTTTTTGTCAATGGTATTCCTTTCGTTGTAATTGAAAATAAACGCAGGGATAAAAACCTGTCAATTGATGAAGGCATTTCACAACACATTCGCAACCAAACCAAAAGCGAAGGTATTCCAAGATTGTTTCACTATGCTCAGTTGTTATTATCAGTTCAGCCGAATGAAGTAAAATTTGCTGTTACCGGAACAGGAGCAAAATTCTGGTCTGTCTGGAAGGAAAATGCAGAAAAAGAAGTTGAGAAGATCATTAAAAAAGAAATAAATGGAGTAGAAGCTGAAGATCGTTTAACTACTATTCAGGATTGTAATTTATTCTCGCTTTGCAGTCCGGAGCGGTTGATGGAGCTTGTTTATAAATACATTGTTTTTGATGGCCCGGTTAAAAAAATTACACGCTATCAGCAATACTTCGCAGTGCAGGATACATTAAAAAGAGTAAAGCAATTTGAAAATCAGGATAAAAGACGTGGAGGAGTAATATGGCATACACAGGGTAGTGGTAAGTCTTTAACAATGGTTATGCTGTCTAAAGCACTTGCTTTGGATAAAATGATCCGGAACCCCCGAATTATTATTGTTACCGACAGGATCAACCTGGACAAACAGATTTATAAAACCTTCAATAACTGCGGGAAAAATGTAAAAAAAGCACGTACCGGCAGAAATCTCATCGAGCTGATTGAAGACAAAGGAAATGAAATTATTACAACTGTAATTGATAAGTTTGAGACGGCTTTAAACAGGAAAGATTTCAAAGATAAATCATCCAATCTTTTTGTGCTGGTTGATGAAAGCCATAGGGGGCAATTTGGAGAATCGCATGCAAGGATGAAGCAGATACTACCTAATGCTTGTTACATTGGTTTTACCGGAACACCTCTAATGAAAAAGGAAAAAAACACTGCGAGAAGATTTGGGGGATTTATTCATACTTATACTATTGACCAGGCTGTTGCTGACAAAGCAGTCGTTCCGTTATTATATGAAGGCAGAGCTGCAAAACTTAGTATTAACAGCCAACAAATTGATAAAGGATTTAATCGTTTGGCAGAGCCATTAACTGAATATGCTACGAAAGATTTAAAAAAGAAATTTTCTACCATCAGGCAGGTTTATGAATCGGAACATGTGATAGAAGAAATAGCTTATGATATTTCAAAACACTTTTGCAAGAATTGGCAGGGTACGGGATTTAAAGCACAATTAGCTGTT
>JABMQB010000770.1 GCA_013203525.1 Mariniphaga sp. | reverse complement strand
TTTATTAACTCCGGCAAAAAATCCTTTGGATGGATTTGAACTTGAATTCGCTTCATTCCTAAGGAGTGAGCAAATCAGGAAATTCAGGAATCAGAGATAAAGTTCAATTATCTGTTCAAGATTGCGATAAATATTCTTTAATACTTTCTTCAGTTTGTTTTGACTAATCCATTCAGCTTTTGTAATATCTTCCTCTATTTGAGGAATAAGTTTTTCACTACCCTTATATTCCATCTCAAACCAAATGGTCTCTTTTAAAATCCATTCACCTTTATTTTTCTTATAAGGCGATTGATATATATGCCACGTTGAAGGCAGCTGTTTCGTTATTTTCAAATTCGAAATCCCGCATTCTTCACCCACCTCTCTTTGTACAGCCTGATCAGCTGATTCACCTTTATCAATTTTCCCTTTTGGTAAATCCCACTTCCCCTTTCTGAAAATGAAAAGAATTTGATCCTTTTGTTTTACAACTCCACCTGCTGCCCGAATAATTAAAAAACATTTTTTGAAATTTTTCCATACCAATTTTTCATTTCTCCCGGAAATGAATACCAACTTCTCTGAGCTCTTTAATAAATGATTAACTCTTAATAAAACATCTTCTTCATCAACTATCCTAATTTGCTGATAATCTGAAAACTCTGAACTTATTTCAAATTCTGAAGCAATTGCAAAAATTCTATCATTCAAAAAAACTTTATACATTTGTTCCCATCAATTATTAATACTTTTTTATATGAAATCTATGGAAATTGAAGTAGCCAAAAGGCTACTACAAATAAACACAATAAAATTCCAACCATCAAATCCATTTACTTGGGCATCGGGATGGAAATCACCGATTTATTGCGATAACCGTAAAATTTTATCTTATCCTGAAACAAGGACATTTATCTGCGACCAATTTGTGAAAGTAGTTAAAGATAAATATCCGGATGCAGAAGTAATTGCCGGTGTTGCAACCGGAGCAATTGCTCATGGAGTTTTGGTAGCCGAAATACTGGAACTACCTTTTATATATGTACGTGCAAAACCCAAGGGGCATGGATTGGAAAACCTTATTGAAGGTGATTTAAAACCTAAGCAAAAGGTTGTTGTAATTGAAGACTTAATTTCAACAGGAATTAGCAGTTTAAACGCTGCTAAAGCCATATCAAATTTTGGTGGCGATGTATTGGGGATGGTTGCCATTTTTACTTATAACTTTCCACACGCCAAGGAAAATTTTAAGAAAGCAGAACTTGAATTAACAACGTTGAGCCGTTATCAGATCCTTATAGATATAGCTCTTGAAAATGGCGATATTGCAGAAAGTGAAGTGGATCATCTTAAAAAGTGGAGGGAAGATCCCGCAAGCTGGGGAAAATAATTATTTATATTTGAATATTCAACTAAGTCCTTCTTCAACGGAACCTTTTTGAATTTAAAGAATTATTATGGCAATCAGTAAATATGTCAGTGAAGTTAAAATTGTAAACCACAACCAGCAAGTGGTATTCAACTACCTTTCCAATTTTAAAAATCTTTCAACCTATTTAAACGAGAGTTTAATTGAGCGTATTACTGAACAAGTTCCGCAAATTAAGATCTCTAATTTCAAATCGGATAATGATTCATGCAAATTCGATATTTCAGGTCTGGGCCTGGCCGAAATCAGAATTGTAAAACGTGAACCTTTTCAGACAATAAAAATTGAAAGTTCGGGCGGGCTACCTCTTTCATTTACATTCTGGATTCAACTGCTACCGGTTGATACATTGCAAACCAAATTAAGGTTAACCTTACACGCCGATATGAGTATGATGATAAAAATGATGGCTGGCAACAAACTCGAAGAGGGAATTAATAACCTTGCAGAAACATTTACAAAACTTCCGTATCAGTAAATATATATTCGACTTCCTTAAACTGAAAAACTGGAACCTCCCTATTTTGTTTTTCAATTTTTAAACGTCCAAATTCATCAACTCCAATAATCTTCCCTGAAAATATTTCTCCTCGATTTTTATATTGTGCTAATTCATTTAGCCAGAAAAGTCTTGAAATATATGTTTCATTTATGGTTTTTTCATCGCCTTCTTTTAACCGATCATACCATCCCATTATATTATTCCAGGTTTTCTCCAGGATAAAATCCAAATTATAATCATTCCCTGTTACATTTTTTAATGAAACAGGATTAGGTGCATCACTTATAAAATCATGCTGATTAATATTAATGCCTATTCCGGCAATTGTTTCAGCTATTTCATTCCCTTGAATTGTATTCTCAATTAAAATCCCCGCTACTTTCTTATTCTGAATATAAATATCGTTTGGCCATTTAATTTTAACTCTATCAACTTCGGAAGAAATAGTATCGAAAACACCCAATGAAACCACCATCGACAAATAAAACTGTTTTGCCGGATTCAGGAAAAAAGGAGCAAATAAAATTGAAAAAGTAAGGTTCTTGCCTTTTTCACTCTCCCAGTAATTTTTGTCTGTTCCACGGCCATTTGTTTGATGTTTTGCCAAAACGACAGTACCTTCTTCTGACTCTTTGTGTACTATCAGCCCTCTGGCATAGTTGTTGGTAGATTCAACCGCACTGAGATTTATAATATTTTTAATTTTCATTTGGCTACTAATTTCTTTGAAACTTTTAAACTAAACTTTTCCAATAATTAAAAGTTTAAATATATCAAACAACAAATTTTCAAAGTTATTAAAGAATAAACATATTGTATTTTTCAAAAAAAATGATGCAACATTTAGAAAGCAAATAAATACACAAAAAGATTATCTTTGTAATACAAAAACAATTATATGGATGTAAATCAGGATGAAGCAGAAAAAACTATTAATAATATTATAGAAGGGATTCAAAAAATTAAAGGAAAAAAAATAGTACAAATAGACCTAACCACAATAAATCATACAGAATGCAACCATTTTATCATATGCCACGGAACATCGAATACACATACCGGGGCAATTGCTGATTCGGTTGAAGAAAACGTAAAAAAGAACTTGGGGATCTCAGTTTTCCATAAAGAAGGAAATAAAAACGCAATTTGGATTTTACTCGATTATAGCGATATAATGGTTCATGTATTTCAAGAAGAGGCAAGGGAGTTTTATAACCTTGAAAGATTATGGGCGGATGCAAAATTTACAATCATAGAAGATGAATAGAAAATAATTATGGCAGATTATAAAAAAAATCAATCAAATAATAAATCACCTTTTGGAAACCTTGGCGGAGGAAATAAAGATGGTAAAAAACCAAAATATAATCCTTATTGGATTTACGGAATTGTTGCCGTAATTTTCCTTATCGTACAATTTTATATTAGTAGCAGCCGTGGCCCGGTTGAGACAAACTGGAGCGAGGTTAAATCAACAATGCTTGCAAACGACGATATAGAAAGGATTGTTGTTGTAAATGATAAACAAGCCAATATCTACATAAAAAAAGACCGGATTGAAAAATACGAAAGTCAGTTTTCCGGTCGCTTTACCAAACCTTCGGAATCAGGGCCGCATTTTGTGTTTAATATCGGATCGGTTGAATCCTTCGAAAGAAACCTGACAGAAGCTCAGAGCGGCAATATCGATGAAATCTTACCTGAATATAAGGAAGTTAAAAACTGGGCTGGAGATATCCTTTGGACAGTTGGGCCCTTTGCCCTTATAATCCTTTTATGGTGGTGGATATTCCGTCGTATGAGCAAAGGAGGAGGCGGCGCAGGTGGGGCAGGTGGTATATTTAATGTTGGAAAATCGCAGGCAAAAATATTTGACAAAGACTCAATTGTTACAACTAATTTTAAAGATGTTGCAGGACTTGCAGAGGCAAAACAGGAGGTTGAAGAAATTGTGGAATTTCTGAAAAATCCTGCAAAATTCACCAAACTGGGTGGTAAAATTCCGAAAGGAGCATTACTTGTCGGGCCTCCGGGAACAGGAAAAACATTACTGGCAAAAGCAGTTGCCGGTGAGGCAAATGTTCCGTTCTTTTCAATGTCTGGTTCCGACTTTGTTGAGATGTTTGTTGGTGTTGGTGC
>JABMQB010000073.1 GCA_013203525.1 Mariniphaga sp. | reverse complement strand
TATTCTTTATTTATTAAAAAAGGGCTCTGGCTTAGGATTTGAATGGAATTTTCAGCATCACGGATGATTGAATCAACTTTCGATTTAAAATGTTCGGCAATTCTCAATTGCTCTTCGTCAAATTGTTTTTCCAGCCTGAATTTTTCGTTGCGTAAGGCTATTACTCCAAAAATACTGAGTAAAACCGAAGGAAGAAAAATGGTTAAAAGGAAAATAACGATTAACTTTTTTGGCCTTCTGAGAGCTATTTTTAGACTCTGAAACATTCAATATAAAATTAGGTCAGTTGAAAAAGGTTCAATTCCAAAAATCCAAGTTACAAAAAAAAGAAACTCAAAGCCAATGTTTTACGGTTTGTATTATTCCACTGAAAATTCAAATGGTTGTGTTATAAGAAAGAGGTGATAGGGATTTTAGAAACAGCCGGAAATTTTATTGCTAATCAACTCAAATGTACCCACCCCGGATTTTCATAAGTTCAAATTTCAACACTGATGTTGCCCCTCCCACAGTGAAAGGTTTGGTTTTTGGGTGGGTCAAAAAGATGAATATTGAAACCGGAAGTTAAAAAAGCAGCCGGAAACTTTTGCTCCCGGCTGCCTGTTATTTGGATTTTAATCTCTGATTAATTGTATTATTCTCTTCATTCCTGTTTGTTAACCGTTTCTTCTTTTGGCAGGAAGTTTTCCATCACCCAGACTTCAGAATCTTCAAAAGGGGAGACAGATTGAAAAGCAATTTGTTGCCCATTTGGATGAATACTTAATTTACGTATACTCTGGGTAGGTATATTATTCATCTCTAATATTTTCTGTGTCTCTCCACCCTCAATAGGAATTCGCCATATACTACATTTATTTTGTTTGGGTTGTTCTAATACCCAGAAAATATACTTACCATCTGGAGACCACCTGAATCCATCGATATTATCGTCTTCTTGCTCGCACTTATACAGTACTCTGGGTTCTCCTCCGGCTACAGGCATAATTTTTAATTCCTTTTCTTTTCTTATAGTAAAAGACAACCATTTACCGTCTGGTGAATGGATAATATGGTTTATATTTATTGGATAGAATAAAAGATCATTAGGGGATACACGATAAAGTTCCTTTTCTGTGCCACTTTCCAAATCGCGAATTACAATTTGGTGAATTTTATTAGAATTAGAGGTTCGTCCCATATAAAAAGATTTTCCATCACCAGACCACTGCATTACCTGTAAAACCGTATTCGAAGATTTCGGTACTACTGTTGTTACAATTCCTGTTTGAATATCGATCTGGTAAATTCCAGCATTATAGTTCTCGTCCTCACCACGGAAAAGAATGGAACTACAATCCGGAGACCAAATGTGTTTCTGAATTTTATGGATATTTGTGGATAATACTTTTTCCTCACCTGTTTCAAGGGAATGAATAATAAGTAAGTTACGGGGCAGATTGCCCTTTCCCGAAACATAGGCAAGGTATTTCCCATCCGGTGAATAGTTGGCGATCCAATTATTTCCTTTGTAACGTGTTACGGGGCTCTTTGGTGGAGCAATAATTTTGCCTGTTTCCGGATCAAGTTTGGCGATATAAATATCATTATTTCGTCCACCTTCTTTTCCGTAATAAAAAGAACCTTCCTGTGTAAATCCAATAGGTTGAAATCGTTGCCCAATATCCGACTTAACAATTTCAGGATTTCCCTGAGGTTTTCCATCCAAGAGTTGAATACTCCATGCATCTATGCTGCCCCTGCGGTCGCTGACAAAGAGGATGGTTTTCCCATTCGGCGCCCAACCGAGTAAATGGTCATCGGCAGGGTTTTCACATAGCGTAATTTCAGGTTCTCCATCGGTAGACAACATAAAAATGTCACGTTCCGGAGAGCCTGTTTTTTGTGGAAAGTCATACACAATGTAGCGCCCATCCGGTGAAAGGTTCATTGAAAACTCAAACTTTTTTGGCCACTCTTTTTCCAGTGTTTTGAGAATACGTACTGAACCATTGGCAGTAGAAATCAGCACAATTTGGATTTCGTCTTTTCTTTGGAAGGCTGCCAGAATTTTTGTGCCATCGGCAGACCAATCGCAGGTTTGTGCCCATATCACTTCCTCATTACTATAGAGAATTCGTGGTTTAGAGCCATCAAGCCCGATTATACGTAACTCGATAATGCCTTTATTGAACCAGTCATAAACAATCTCCTTACTGTCGGGTGACCATCTTGAGAAATAGGCAAATTTGGCGGATGCGGGATTAATGGAACCCTCATTCGTAAGACTTTGCTTTTCCCCTGTGGCTATTTCATAAGTGGTCAGGTTGCCAGTCTCTGCATCCGTGAAAGAGAGATACTTGCCGTCAGGTGAAGGTGATCCAAGGAAACCAAAGGCCCCTAAAAAATCTATTTTTTTATTTGGTGATATTTGGCTGATCTTAAATTTATTATCATTTTTTTCTTTTTTTTGCGCCAGCTTATCAAGTGGCAGGAAATCTTCCATGAGCCATAACTCATTTACACGTATTGTCCTACCACCAAAAACAAAGCGTTTTCCATCTGGTGACCAGTCGAGGTGTTTTGTACGGACATCTAGCAGACCGGTTTTAATATCTTCAATGCTTCCATCATCTATATTCATAATTTTTATGACCTTACCATCTGCAGCGTTAAATGCAATCCGTTTACTGTCAGGAGACCACACCAATTCTGTATTCATATTAATTTCAGGAAACTCTTCAAATACCCTGATATCTCTACTTTCAATATCTATTATTTTAAGTATTTTTGGATCCATAAACTCTTTTCCGTCCGTATAAGCAATCTTTTTTCCATCCGGAGACCATATCAAATGAGTTGCGAAAATGCCAGGATTTGGATCAAGTAATTCCGGTTCTCCTCCATTTGAATCAATTATATAAATGCGAGAGTCACCAAAAAAGCTTTTTTCGTTTAATTCTGTATGAACAAAGGCTATTTTTTTTCCATCGGCTGACCAACACAGACTCGAATCGAAAAAGTTCCCTGGTGTATTAGTAATTTGGATGGCATCCTCGCCATCGACAGAAACTTTCCATATTTTGGATGTTGGCCAATCTACATTAATGGTATTAGTGTCGGCTTGAGTGGTATTAGCGTCGGCTTGAGTCCAGGTAGAAGTAACAATCCATTTACCATCGGGAGACACCTTGTTTCCACTTATAAATCCCAATTGTTTTATAAGTTTTCCCTTATAATTAGTTTTAAGCGGTTTTCCATTTCCGCCTGAGGCTGACACCGAAGCCAGAATGTAACCTCTACCATTAGTAGTTCCTTCTTCAGGATACGTAACATAATAGATTTGTTCACAATTTTTCGACCATCTTGGCTGCAAAGCCATGGTGTCTTGTAATATTTTTGCTGCCTGTCCACCTTCTACTGGCAAAGTATATAAACCATATTTCGTATCTTTTATAGTTAATGCACCAATTTTATTATCGTGTGTCCATCCCGTCAACCCTCTGACTGACCCAGGTGCCTCAATACGAATTACTTTACCGATTGTATTTGCTGTTTTAGAAAAGGGAACAATACTAATTTGGTTAAAAAGAGAATAATCATGAAATGCAATCAGTTTTCCATCGGGCGACCATATTGGACTTGATGCATCACCGGCATCTGCTAATTTATATGGTTTACCACCATTCGCTTCAACTACCCATAATCCCAGGTTACCTGCGCCTATTCCTTCATTATTATCTTTTACAAAGGCTATATATTTTCCATCAGGCGAAAACACAGGTTCACATGCTTCCATCTCCACTAACTGCCTCGGAATTACTTTATCCAACGGCGTTGAAAAAATATGTTGATTATTGTATGAAGAAAAAGCAAGGTTATTTCCATTGGGAGACAGACTTATACGGTAGTGCATAGCCTCCACATCGCGGTCATTTTCAATTACTTTTTTTGGTTTTCCACCATCAGACGACACAACATAAATGCTCACATTTTCATTTCCTTCTTCATCCAATGGAGGATTACCGTTAAATGCAATCCATTTCCCATTTTGCGACCATGATAACGGAACCCAGTCAAGAACTTCAACACCATCTGTATTTAATTGCTCCGGTATTCCGGGGAAACCAGGACCCAGGTTTCCTGAAAGTAGTATTTTCCATAATTTTTTATCCCTAACCAAAACGAGGTTTTTTCCATCAGGAGATAATGCAACCGACTGGGGAAGGTTAGTCGGAATATTAATTTTTGTGAATTTAGGCACAAGCGGAGCATTCGAAATTTTCTCAGCAAAACGTTCTAAACTCGAAAGCCTCTCTTGTGCAATTCTTACAAATTCCGGTTGGTCTCCAAAACTGTTTACGATTGTTTCGTAGTATTCTTTTGCCTTATTATTGCCAAGTTTTTCATTGGAGAGTCCAAGATGGAAAAGAGCCTCTACAGCAATAGCCCTTTGTTCGGGATATTTCTTTATAATATCCATGTAAATAAGAATTGCTCCTTCAAGATTTCCTTTCACTTCTTCCTGATAAATTGCATTATTAAGTAATTCATCAGCTTGCTTCTCCTGCCCGAAAGTTATACTGGTGACTAAAGTGAAGCATACTAAAAAAACTAAAATTTGTCTCATAATTTTTTATTTCAAAACTAAACTCCCGGTTTAACACTTATATGTTGGAATTGCGAAGTTGTGTTAAACAAATGCAAAGCACTATAAACATGTAAATTTATAGCCTATACCTCTAAAGCCAATTATCCATCTTGGGTTTGAAGGATCATCTTCTATTTTTTTTCTTAATTTGGCAATATGAGTATCTACTGTCCGGGGAGTCACCATTATATCTTCACCCCATACAAGGTCCAATATTTCATTCCTGCTCAATACCTGCTCCCTTTTATTAATTAAACAATGAAGTAAGGTAAACTCTAATGTGGTGAGGTTTATACTCGTCTCTTTTCTATTACAGGTAAATTTTCTGAAGTTAATCTCAAAATCGCCGAATTTGAATTGGCTTTCATTTGCATTTCCTTTTTCGCTGTTTCTTCGTCGAAGAACAGCTTTTACCCTGGCTTGCAGCTCGCGTGAACTATACGGT
>JABMQB010000769.1 GCA_013203525.1 Mariniphaga sp. | reverse complement strand
TATTCCAGAATAATCATTTGAACACGTTTGTCCTATAATGTAGTGCATTATATTAATATTGCTTTGGATTGAGTTCTCAATCCATCAAATCTTTACGAAATATTATTTGGAATACGATTCTTTGCGCGTGGGCAAAAAGTTTTGAAATTCAGGACTTCCCGAGCGGAACACTTTTTTGCGTAGAGAAACGGAGCAAATGGGTGTGGAGATATAAAGTATAATTGTAAGTTTAAAAAAAATTAAACTACAAATTAGATATTTGTTTAAAAAACATTTTTATAAATTCTACAAAAAATAAAATTGACTCACTTAGTTTAAATAAAACCAATTTATTTTAATTAATTTGGTCTTTGAAAAAAACCTACTAAAATTCCAATTTTATTGGTGTTGAATTAATTTATATTTACGAATTTTGATTGATGAGCATATTATTAGGAAAAAATATTTTAGTTGAAGAGAATCTTTTGAATTATAAAATGGATGTGCCTCACATTATAAAATACATGGGTTCAAAAAGAGAACTGTTGACCTATAAATAATCTATTTTATTAAGTACAAATACATTAGTGTTTTGTTCTTTGGCAGTGCCGTATATTTTTCTATTAAAAAAAACTATCTTTACCTTGGGTCTTAACTGATATGGCAATAAACGAATACATCTCCGATTATGAACTGGTGGAAAAGCTCCGGAAAGGAGATATTGAATCGTTTGACCAGTTATTCAAAAAATATGGTGACCGCCTTTTCGGGTTTGCTTTATCTTATTTAAAATCAAAAGAAGAAACTGAAGGACTGGTACAGGATGTCTTTCTAAAAATTTGGGAGAACAGAAAGAAACTTAAAAAAGAATCTTCACTTAAATCATATCTTTTTACAATATCCTACCACGAAATGTGTCAAATTTTCAGAAAAAAACAAATTCATGAAAAGTTCCTGGAAGAAAGTGTTGGCAAAGCTAATTCAACAATTAATTTGGAAGAACAGTTGGAATATAAAGCAACACTTGAACAAGTAGAACAACTGATAGAGCAACTTCCAGAAAAACAACGCTTGATATTTGTAAAAAGCCGAAAAGAAGGAAAAAGCACCAAGGAAATTGCAAAGGAATTGAATCTTGCTCCTGGGACTGTAGATAATCAAATATCGTTAGCAGTAAAATTCCTGCGTAAAAATTTATCTGGTACTAATCTTGCCCTTTTATTATTCTTTTCTTTTTTTATTCAATAACACATATTTGTAACAGCCATTTATACAGTTATTTATAACTTGGTTTTAAAAAATGATGAAAAAAAATGATTTTTTTTCGTGAGATTTTCATTTGAAGTTCCTATTACTTATAAAGAGAAAAGAAAATAGTTTTTTCTAATAGATAGTTTAGTTTGGTTAGTTTTAAAAATCCTCCTTGATTTTAAGGAGGATTTTCAAAAAATAAGTAATGATTAACAAAACAGATATTGATAAACTAAAACGATTCAGTAAAGGATTATCTGATACTGAGGAAGAAAAGTACATATATTCCCTTTTTGCAGATAATGAAGATAACGTGGAATTTAAAAAACATCTGCAGCAGGAATTTAGTAAATACCTGAAAACTCACCCAGAAGAAGACCACAACCTTTCGTATTTACTTGACCGGACCCACCACATCATGCACAAACAAGAACTTCAGAAGAAGGATACGATAGTAAAAAGGATTTACAAATGGTACTCGGTAGCCGCAGCCGTATTGTTAGTTCCTCTTATTATTGCCGGGGCAATATGGTTCATCCAACAAAACAAGGAAGAGGCAATGGTTGCAGAAGCTCCTGTAAAATCCACGTTGTTTGCTCCGCTGGGATCACGTATTAGCTTTTCCTTGCCAGATGGTACACAAGGATGGTTAAATAGTGGTTCATCGCTTGAATATAGTTTGCCTTTTAGCAACAACCGACAAATTGCCTTAAAAGGAGAAGCCTGGTTTGATGTGGCACATAATGATGAACATGCGTTTGAAGTTGCTACCGGAGACTCAAGGGTGAAGGTGCTTGGAACCAAGTTTAATGTCAACGCTTACCCTGAGGAAAAGTACCTGGAAGTGGTTTTGGAGGAAGGGAAAGTGGAATTTACGACACCTGGATTATCCTCTGGTGTTGAAATAAAACCCAACGAACGTCTGGTGTTAAAAGAAGGTTCAATAAATATTAATGAAACAGATGCTTCCAAATATTCAGGATGGATGGAAGGTAAACTAATTTTCAAAGGTGATTCTATGGATGAAGTGGCACGACGAATTGGTCGCTGGTACAACGTTTCAGTAGAGGTGGTTGACGAAGAACTCAATGCCTATAGATTTCGTGGAATTTTTCAGGATGACTCGCTGGAAGAAGTGGTACATTATTTAAGTATGACTTCGCCTATCCGGTATCGGATTATCGACAGAAAACAATTGGACGATGGAACTATACAGAAAAAGAAGGTAATGCTTTACAAAAAGAATATTTAAACATCTAATCAAAATCTAAACAAAATGAAATTACGCAACGGACCATAACAAACTAAAAAAAGGAAATCGCAGCCACGATTTCCTTCAAAAAAATTTTTAAATTTTTTTTAAACTTATAATTATTCAAATTTATGAAAAAAATTAAAACTTTTCAAGGATGTGACAATCACGTTCTATTAAAAACATTCAGGATTATGAGAATTACAATTTTTTTGCTTCTCGTTTCTATCCTTCAGACTTTTGCTAACGATGCCTATTCGCAAAAAACAAGGCTGTCGCTCGACTTTTCTAATACGAAACTGGTAGATGTATTAGATGAAATTGAAGAACGTTCGGAGTTTTTCTTTTTATATAACGAAAAATTGATTGATGAAAACCGCGAAGTTACGGTTTCCTTTAATTATGAAAAGATTGATGAGATACTCAATAATTTATTTGAAGGAACCGATGTAGTTTATATCATCGCCGATCGAAAAATTATTTTGGCACCCGATTATTTGTCAGAAGATATGGTGCAACAATCCTCTGTCTCCGGAACCGTTACCGATGAATCAGGCCAACCCCTTCCGGGAGTAACAGTACTTGTTAAAGGTACTACTCAAGGAACCGTTACCAATGCCGATGGAAGCTACAACATTTCAAATGTACCTGATGGTGCAATCTTGCAGTTTTCATTTGTAGGAATGTTAACACAGGAAATTGAAGTTGGCAACCAAACTGAAATACATGTTACCATGACGATAGATGCAATTGGAATTGAAGAAGTTGTGGCTATAGGTTATGGTATTAAGAAAAAAAGTGATGTCATCAGTTCGGTCATAAGTATTAGCGCTGAATCATTAAATGATGTGCCTACAATTGACATAGGAGAGATGCTAAAAGGCAAAGCAGCAGGAGTATTTGTTACGCTTGGCGATGCTGGTCCCGGAGGTTCTTCAAATATTCTAATCCGGGGAAAAAATTCAATTAACGGAGGTAATAATCCAATCGTTATTGCAGATGGTGTTCCGGTTGGGAGCATAAATGATATTAATCCAAATGATATTGAATCACTTGAAATATTAAAAGATGCCGCAGCACAGGCAATTTATGGAGCCAGGGCATCAAATGGTGTAGTTCTTATTACTACTAAACGTGGTAAGACCGGAAAAGCAGTTGTAAATTATCAAGGCTATTATGGAGCGCAAACCATAAATCGAAATTTTGATGTGTACAACGGTGAAGAATTTGCTCAATATAAACGTGAAGCTTATCGAAATAGTAATGGAGGAGAATATTTACCTGATGATCAGATATTCTCTGACCTTGAACTGGAATCAATGCAAACAGGGAAATATATTAACTGGGAGGACGAAATACTTAGAGTTGCACCCATCCAGAACCATAATATACCCAATCCGAATAGGTTTTCGGGGAAAATATTTTCTAATGCGTTGGAGGAGTAATTAACAATCTGGATGTTAATTACTTATGTTATTTTTGTTGTTCTGCTCAATATATAATTAGTA
>JABMQB010000768.1 GCA_013203525.1 Mariniphaga sp. | reverse complement strand
TTTTTCAATTCACTTTCATCTGGAATAATCACTTTTCGATTAATAAGTTTAAATGGAGAACTAATATTCCCATAAAAGTCTTTTTCCTGTTTTCCCTCAAAATTTCCTGATTTCATAAAATTCTTAATCAATCTATCCTCAAGGCTATGATATGCCAATATCGATAACCGCCCACCTGGCTTTAAAACATCAAGTGAGGCTATAAGAAAATCCTTTAAAACATTGATTTCGTTATTTACTTCAATCCGTAATGCCTGGAATACTTTTGCCAAATATTTATTTTCAAAATTTTTAGGCAGGCAAGGAGAAATACATTCTTTAAAATTTGCAATTGTTTTAATCGTTTTTCCGGCACGTGATTCGACTATTACAGCAGCAAGTTTTCCAGCATTATTTATTTCTCCAAAATCCCGGAATATCTTCTTTAAATCCTCTTCTGAATAATTATTGATCACTTCAATTGCACTTTTTTTTGAATCCTGATTCATCCTCATATCAAGGCTTCCATCAAATCGAAATGAGAATCCACGTTCAGCAACATCAAAGTCGTGAGATGAAACACCCAGATCGGCAAGAATCCCGTCAACCTGACCTACTCCATAATAAGCCAGAAAATTTTTCAGGAACCTGAAATTGTGCATGATAAAAAAAAACCGGCCGTCATCAATGACGTTACCGGCTGCATCCTTATCCTGATCGAAGGCAAAGAGCCTTCCGTTTCCCAGCCTTCTCAATATTTCACGGGAGTGCCCTCCACCCCCAAACGTTGCATCCACATAATCGCCACCTGGCTTTATTTCCAAACCCTGTAAACTTTCATTTAACATTACCGGTATATGATATGCGTCCATTTATTATTCCGTTTCAGGCTTGTTCCCAAGCTTTTCTTTATACATCTCGCGCAATGGCTTCCGATCACCCTTCCGGGTTTCATATTCATTGGCATCCCAAAGCCTAATCAATTTCCCCATTCCAACCATCACAACATCTTTTCTGATTTTGCTGTGTTTCATAAATTCAGTTGGAATATTAATCCTCCCATTGGCAGCCATTTTTACAGATGTAAAATTTTCATAAAACTGTTCAAGCAATTCTATATCTCTTTCATCAAACTGATTAAGCCGTGATTCAAATTCCCTGACTTTTTCACCCCAGTGTTCCTCAGGGTAAATATTTAAACAATTTGAATAAACATCCATTTCTATTGCTACAGGTTTTTCAGCCTCACCAGCCATCATTTTTTTTAAGGCAGATGGTAAAACTACCCGCCCTTTATCATCGATGGTTGCAAAATATTTCGCTGAAAAACGTATCATAAATTTGTTTTGGTTCTATTAATAACGTAAAAATAGAAATTTATTCCACATTATGACACTATTTGCCACTCTATTCCACTTTAAAACAATGCAATAAATGTTGAAAACCTGTTTGTTTTTTGTTCATAAACTATTAACATCAATTAAAAACAGGCATCAATTGCCTGAAAAACAATTTATTAAAATGTTAATCACATATAATCAACAATCGTTAATAACTCACAGCAAGCCCTTTAAACAATCAAAAGGTTAGTTGAAAACTGAATATTTTTATGCACCATGAATTAAGTTTTTGAAGCATATTTTGTTTATTTGCCATTTAAACTGATTATCATGCCAGGATCCAAGAAATTTAAAAAATTAAACATCAGAGAAGTTCTTACTGAAAAAAGCCCGGGTGTGGCAAAAATTCTTCCTGGATTTGTATTCAAGTATATCCACCGAATAATGCATCTTGATTATATTAATGATTTTTTGGAAAAGCATGGCCATTTGGTTGGAATTGATTTTGTGAATGCGGTAATTACAGATTTTAAGGTAAAGAAAAAAGTAAATGGCTTTGAAAATATTCCGCCAGATGGGAAGTTTATTTTTGTATCAAACCATCCCCTTGGAGGATTTGACGGAATGATTTTGATGACAATTATGGATAGTAAATACAATTCTTTTAAATTTTTATCTAACGATGTATTAATGAATATCAGCCAATTAAAACCCATATTTGTTCCGGTAAATAAACATGGCGGATATGCCCGTGAGGCTGCCAAAGCATTGCATCAGGCTTACAGTTCAGATAACCAAATAGTGATTTTCCCGGCTGGACTAGCCTCTAGAAAAATCAAAGGAAAAATAATTGACCTCGAATGGCATAAGCATTTTATTGCAAAGGCTATTGAGTACAAAAGGGATGTTGTTCCGGTTTTTGTAACAGGTAGAAATTCAAACAGATTTTATTTAATTGCTAAATTGAGAAAATTCTTCAGGATTAAATGGAACCTTGAAATGTTTTTTCTTCCGGATGAAACATACCGGCATAGAAATAAAGAAATGACAATTTACTTTGGGAAACCTTTATCTTACAGCATTTTCGACAAATCGAAAACTCATAAAGAATGGGCTTCTTATGTAAAAAATATTGTATATAAACTACCTAATGGTGATATTAACAATATATAATCAAATCCAATTCCTGATTTTTAACAAATATTTTTAATTTTATAGTCCATTTTTCTAAAGTGCACAAACAATGATGATGAAAGAGATTATTTCACCTATCCCCAAAAAAGACATTATTGCGGAGCTTACTTCTGAAAAACTGTTTAGAAAAACCAATAAAGCTGGAAACGAAATATATGTGATAACATGTCATGATTCACCAGCTATTATGAAAGAGATTGGGCGTCTCCGGGAAATATCATTCAGACATGCTGGTGGTGGAAGCGGCGAAGAAACTGACATCGACTCTTATGATCTTGCTGAAATACCTTACAAACAACTCATCGTATGGGATCCGGATGCACAGGAAATTTTAGGGGGATATCGATTTTTAGTTTGTAGCGAAGCCCCTAAAGACAAAGAGGGTAATATTAAATTGGCAACCACAAGTTATTTTCATTTTTCAAAAAAGTTTTGCGAAGAATTTATTCCTTATACACTTGAACTTGGAAGGTCATTTGTCCAACCTTCATACCAATCGAGCAAAGCGGGTGCAAAAGCACTTTTTGCCCTCGATAATCTTTGGGATGGTTTAGGTGCTCTAACTGTAGAATACCCAAAAATTAAATATTTTTTTGGAAAAATAACCATGTATTCGCACTTCCATAGTGAAGCAAGGAATTTGCTGCAATTTTTCTTTAAAAAATATTTCCGTGACCGCGAAAACCTTGTGTATCCATATAAGCCTGTGGAGTTTGATATGGATGAAGAAAAAATGAGAGAACTATTTATTGGTGCAAATTATAGTGAGGATTATAAAATTCTTGTACAAAAGGTGCGTGAATTTGGTGAGAACATTCCACCTTTAATAAATTCATATATGAACCTTTCTCCCTCAATGAAAACTTTTGGCACTGTTGTAAACGATTCTTTTGGGAATGTACTTGAAACCGGTATTATAGTTACATTCTCAGATATTTACGAAGTGAAAAAGGACCGTCATATTGAAACATATATAAAAGATAAGGAAAATGGCGATTGGCCGATGACTGAATAACTACTCTAAATGAAATTTTATCAAAATCAAGACAAATTACTTTTAGCCATTGACTCAATTATTTTTGGATTTGATGAAGGGCAGCATGAGTTAAAATTATTAATTCTTAAAAGAAAATTCGAACCTGCGATGGGCAAATGGTCACTAATGGGTGGTTTTGTTCAAAAGGATGAAAGTATAGATGAGGCTGCTAAACGTACGGCGTTTCAACTAACTGGACTACAGGATGTTTATATGGAGCAGCTCTACACTTTTGGAGATATCGGAAGGGATCCGGGAGGTAGGATTGTATCAGTTGCTTATTTTTCACTGATTAAAATAAATGATTACAATAAAGAGCATGTAGAAAAGCATGGAGCTTCATGGATACCGATTTCAGAATTGCCGGATTTAATTTTTGACCATTCGGAAATGGTGAAAAAAGCAATTCGTAAATTACGAATCAGAGCTAGAACACAGCCAATCGGATTTGAACTGTTACCAGAAAAATTTACTATCCCACAACTTCAGGGCCTGTATGAGGCGATATACCAGACACCACTTGACAAACGTAATTTTAGACGGAAGTTACTAGCTATGGGACTTTTGAAAAAACTCGATGAAAAAGAAAAAGAATCATCAAAAAAAGGTGCTTTTTATTACCGGTTCAGAAAAAAGAAATACGAAGAATTACTTGCAAAAGGATTTAATTTTGGACTATAATTTATTCTTTTAAAATTTTAACATTTTCTATTTCACCACTCAGACCAAATACCCTAAGAACATACATGCCAGGCAAGTACGAGTCAATATTTAACCTGATTGAAGATTTGTCAATGTTTTCTTCAGCCACTTTAACTCCTGAAATATTAAATACCTCAATCCTCGAAATTCCAGATTCACTGGAAATATTCAAAACTGATTGAGCCGGATTTGGGAAAACATTTATTTTTCTCAGATTAGAATTTATTAATACCGCATCATTAATTATTCCATTATTCCCCAGAAATCGGGCTACAAAATTCTGATAATAAATATTTGCAATTGTTGCATCATGTATTATTAATGTATTTTCGTCATTATCATTATTTGCCGCGCCGCTCCAATTATGACTACCTGTAAGAACCAGTGGATCAGAAAGGCCATCCAGATGATCGATTATTGCATATTTATGATGAAGGATATTCGATGCAATATTGTCAAAAACATAATTACTCCCAAGCGATTCAGATAGAATATTATTTACTCCTGCATCATTATTGCCTTCTGCATTTGTTACCATGTGTATTTCAACACCCGATTCTTTTCTTTCAATAATTGCCTCAGCAATTTCCGACCGGGTAATGAGCATTGTAGCAATATCTATCTGTTTATCTGCTGATTTAAGGGTACTAATAATTTGCTGAGTTGTACCATCCGATGGGCTAAAATAGCATTCAATCCTTTTTCCACCAATCAAAAATTCATGAGGTGTGTTATCAGACTTATGATTTCCAAATTTCGCCTTCTGTGGATTAGGCTGAAGCCCATTCCCTCCCCACATCTCCTCGAATTCAATTGTGTATGTTTTTGCAAGGGATTGATCCTGTATAAAAATCATATTATTGGCATCTTCGTTAATTTGCCCTTCAGTAAGATTTGTAGAACCCGACCAAACAATTGGATTATTTGCATCGGCTGAATTTACATCAACAACCATAAATTTATTATGCATTATTCCATTACGCTCACTATCACCGGGACCAATAAAAACTGAAAAATCAGGAATATCCGACCCGTAATTATCAAGGCCACTATGCGCAGTTTTACCGCAGCTAATAGCACGCACGATCACTCCCCGATAGTGGGCACTGTTTAGTGCATTTGTAATATTGCTGATACCTGAATTATTAATATTATAAATACATAAATCGATGGTTTCTTCTGCTCTGTTTATATATGCAATCAAAGTATCATCCATTGATTTATTAAGCATTTCAGCATTTTCAATTGTCGCTACCGAATGTTCAACTTCTGTATTAAAATAGATTTTTATCTCACCGGTTGAATTTGATTCAGTTACAAATGCCTTCACCGCTGTAAATGCAGTATCTGAACCCACAACTGTAAATCCTTGTGCATAGACTACCGATGCCGGATTAAGCCCAACAATTTCACCTTTATTAGCAATTCCTTCACCCAAAGCGGCCAATGAAGCCTCAACAAAATTATTCAGCATTTCAACCTGTTGGTTAAATCCGTATCGAATACTGCTTTGTCCTTCAACATCAGTTTCCCAGGTCAGGTTAATAGTTGTTTTTGAAAATTCAACCACCGATAAATGAGAAATAATTTTTATCGCTCCGGATAGTATAATATCATTTTCATCGCGAGGAAGAATTTGATAACCTGTTTGTACATCATTTGAATTATATGAATATTGTGAGCAAATTCCAATTAGGTCGAATGTGCCTACAGGCACAGATTTATTAGCCAACAAATCAGAATTGATTCTAAGTTCAGCTTGTCCATCACTGGAAGTAAATAAATAATTTGTTTTGCTTTGGAAAGATCCAGATGGATTTGTCAAATTTATATTATTTATACGAACTAATTGTCCTTCGTAAAGTTCACCAATTTGGTTAATGGAAATTTCGACAGGTAAAGGTATATTGTTATTTGATGTGTGTATTACTACAGAGCTTATTGGGTCAATCTCCAATAAATTTCTGTAATCTTTAAGAGTTCCGGTAACAGTAACAGAATCTCCTCTTTTTACATCCTTTATAATATCACCAATATAATCGTAGGCTGCTATACCAGCCGTATTATCCTGAATATATCGAATTGAACCTAACTCATTGCCGTTAGTAACAATACCAGATACCGAAACATTCTGACCAATGTCCATACTCCGCGCATCAGAAATATCTTGCTGAGCATTTATCTGTAAAATAGCAAATACTATAAGAATTGTAAAAATGTACTTCAAAACAAAAATTTTAATTATTCAACAATTAAAAATAAAGTAGATAAAATAACAGGACAAATACAAATATTTCTTTTTGAGGTTGGTGCAATTTTATAAATTAAACTTGAATACTTTAATTAACTACTATTCGTCGAACTTCTTTTGAATTGTCATCAAATAAAACAGTAACCAGATAAATACCCTTTTTCTTTTCTTTAAAAATGACGTTAAAATTATTTCTGTTTTTTTTCTGAAGTTCAAATTCTGTTTTCTGCCCCATAATATTATGCATCCTTATTAACTTGATACTCTTTTTAGCTGATACGGTAAACTTATTTTCTTTTACAGGATTTGGAAACATTTTAAGGCCTGAATACTTAACTTATCCTGAAAAACAGAATAACTGCCTATATTCTCTATGGTATTCCCAGAAGTAAAAAATGCAATAGATGTTAGTAACAATAGAAATAAAACGATTTCTTTTCTCATTGCGTCCAAGTTTAATTGTTTCAAGTTGAATCTGCATCGCAAAAATGATGCCTTACAATTAATGATATGTTTTTATTAAAAAAGTTGCAATGCTTTTTCTAAATCTTCTGGGGTATCGATACCAAAACCGGTTGAATTTGTTACTGCAGTTAAAATTTTATATCCATTTTCAAGCCATCGTAATTGTTCCAGCGATTCAATTACCTCCAGCTTTCCATGTTCAAGTTTTGTTAATTCCTGAAGGATATTTTTCTTATAAGCATACATCCCAACATGTGCCCAAAATTCAGATTGATTTATCCAATCTTCGTTTTTTTTACCTCTTACATAGGGAATTGGAGAGCGGCTAAAATAAAGAGCTACATTATTTTTATCAACTACAACTTTGGGTTTATTAGGATCAAATAATTCTTGTACTGAAGTTATCGGTCGAATCAATGTTGCAATTTCTGTTTTTTCAGTAAATAATTTTTTTAATGAATTAATTTGGGCAGTATCTACAAACGGTTCATCGCCCTGAATATTTATAACAACATCAAAATTAATCTTGTGAGCTATTTTTGCAGTTGCCTCAGCAACCCTGTCAGTACCACTTTTATGCTTTGATGAAGTTAAAACCACATTTCCCCCAAAATTCTCAACAGCATTAAAAATGCGTTGATCATCAGTGGCTACCCAAACATCATTTAATGCCTTCCGTGCTTTCTCATATACATGTTGGATCATTGGTTTTCCATGGATATCAGCCAAAGGTTTTCCGGGAAATCTGGTTGATGCATATCGTGCGGGTATAATCCCAATAAAAATCATATCCATAAGTTTGAATAACAAATATAACCTAATGATTCCAAAAAAAGGTTAATTAAAAAATTCTGTCTGCCAATCAAATTGAAAAATTGTAACTTTGCAATCAAATTTATCAAAAACAATGGATATTCAATCAATCAAACAACGGTTTGGAATAATTGGAAATTCAGCTGGATTAAACCGGGCAATTGAAGTAGCCATTCAGGTAGCGCCAACTGATTTATCGGTACTGATAACGGGTGAAAGCGGTACAGGAAAAGAAATTTTTCCTCAGATCGTACACCAGTTTTCGGCACGAAAACACGGCCCTTATGTTGCTGTAAACTGTGGTGCTATCCCCGAAGGAACTATCGATTCAGAATTATTTGGCCACGAAAAAGGAGCTTTTACAGGTGCACTGGCCGACCGGAAGGGTTATTTTCAGGAAGCCGACGGTGGTACAATTTTTTTAGATGAGATTGGGGAATTACCACTTTCCACACAAGTACGGCTGTTGCGTGTGCTTGAAAACGGTGAATTTATTAAAGTTGGCTCATCAAAAGTAATAAAAACAAATGTTAGGGTAATTGCTGCTACCAATATCGATGTGCCACTTGCAATTGAAAAAAACAGGTTTAGGGAAGATTTGTATTACCGGTTAAATACAGTTCCTATATATATTTTACCACTTAGGGAACGAAGAGAAGATATTTTTCTTTTATTCCGGAAATTTGCTCGTGACTTTGCTGAAAAATATCGGATGCCTCATATAGCTCTTGATGAAGAAAGCAGGATAATTCTAATGAATTACCATTGGCCGGGAAACATT
>JABMQB010000767.1 GCA_013203525.1 Mariniphaga sp. | reverse complement strand
TTTTTCAAAACCTTGATTCACTTGAATCAGAAATAAAACATTTGAAATTTACCTGGGAATATCAGGAAATACCAAATAACCTGGTTGGCTACAGGCTTGGGGAAGCATATTTCAAAGTGGGTAAATACCAAAATAGCCTTGATGTTTTTGAGGAAACATTGGTTTTAACGGATATTCCTAAACAAAGAAAACTTGCAATTGAGAACAGGATTGAAAGTTGCAGGTTTGCAATAAAAGCCATTAAGAATCCTGTTTCAGGGGAGGCAAAAGAACTTTCAGGTGGAATAAATACTTCTGATTTTGAATATTGGCCTTCAATAAGTATTGATGGAAATATGTTGATTTTTACCCGATTGAAAGAATCAAAAAAAGGAAGGGCATTAATGCAGGAAGATTTTTATTCATCCGTATTTACAGAAAATGAATGGAAAGAGGCAATGCCTCTGGAAAGAATAAATACTGAAGATAATGAAGGGGCTCAAACTCTTTCTGCCGATGGGAATATAATGTTTTTTGCAGCCTGTAACCGTTTGGATGGCTTGGGAAGTTGTGATATTTATTTTACACGGAAAGTTGATGGGAAATGGAATACTCCTCAAAATGCGGGAGCTCCGGTAAATAGTGGTTCGTGGGAATCGCAACCATCACTAACCGCCAATGCCGGGTATTTGTATTTTGCCAGTAACCGCACTGGGGGAAAAGGCAAGATGGATATTTGGCGATGCCGGCTTTCAGGATTTAGTCATGATGGCAATCCAGTTTGGGGTAATCCGGAAAACCTTGGTGATAGTATCAATTCTATTGGAAATGAAAATTCACCCTTTATACATTTTAATGGAAAGGACCTTTATTTTACATCAGATTATTGGATCGGGATGGGAGGGAAGGATATTTTCTTTTCAAAACTTAAGGGTAATTCAAATTGGAGCAATCCCAAAAATTTGGGTTTTCCTATCAATTCATTATACGATGAACAAGGTTTGGTTGTTGATGCACCCGGAACAACGGCTTATTATGCTTCTGACCGCGATGGAAATATGGATATTTATTCTTTTAACTTATATCCTGAAATACAACCCTCGCCGGTTACATATGTTACAGGATCGGTAAAAGATAAAATTACGAAGGAACCTTTACAGGCAATAGTTGAATTTACTGAATTAGAATTCGGGAAGTCTGAGAGTATTCTCACAGATCAACATGGACAGTTTTTAATGGCATTACCATTAATGAAAAATTATGCTTTTAATATAACAAAGGAGGAGTATCTTTTTTATTCTGAATCGTTTAACCTGAAAAATGTTTTTGAAGTTTCTGATCCATATACTCTTGATATTTATTTGCAACCTCTTTTAGCTGGTTCAAAAATCGTTTTAAACAATATCTATTTTGAAACCGGTTCTTATCAGTTATTGGCAGAATCGGAACCAGAATTGATAAAGCTGGAGGAATTATTAGAAAATAATCAAAGTATTTATATTGAAATTCAAGGACATACAGATAACATTGGGAGTGAAGATTATAATTACGAACTTTCAGAAAACCGGGCAAAGGCAGTTTATGATTATCTGATAAAATCAGGAATTGAAAAACACAGGCTTGCATATAAGGGATTTGGATTTAGCAAACCAATAGCTCAAAATGAAAGCGAAGAAGGGCGAAGCCAGAATCGCAGAACTGAGGTAAGAATCACTCAAACTAATTAAAAAACCGTTATCCAAATAGGTATAAATACAGCTACAATTACTGCAATTGTTAGCTGCCAGTAATAATTGGTAATATATAATCCGGTTAATAAAAGTAAGTCATTATCCAGGTTTGTATTAATTCGTCCATTCGTTGATGATCCCTGATATTTTATATGATTTCCTTCAGAATCGTAGATACTCCATTTTGTATTCCACATGTTTTCATAGCGCCAGTTTATTAACTTTCCCATATAATCAATATATGCTTTTGTCGCCATGAACCATAAGTAATTTCACCAATATTTGATTTGGTTTTTTCATCAAAAATTTGGGTTTCTGGATTTATAAAACCGGTGGTCGTAAAACGGTATATTTTACCATTGATTTCACCAAAACTTGTTTTTGAGAATGTTTTACCGTATAGAACACCTATTTGTGAATTATTGGAATAAATTTGTTAATCACATTTGAAAATTCCTTTTATCCAATGATAGTTTTAATTCATTATTGTGAGTTTTATAATATCTGAAAATTATATTAATTGCTTATCCGATTTAATACCTCAAACGCAAAAACAATGCTTTCATTCCCGCAAAAGCGAGAATCTCATCAGGTTTTCAATCCTGTTGTGTGAGATTCCGTATAAAATCTTTCAAATTTTTACGGAATGACAGCTATGTGGTAATATTTCGGATA
>JABMQB010000766.1 GCA_013203525.1 Mariniphaga sp. | reverse complement strand
ATTTATATTTTAATAATCAAATATACAAAATCATAAAGAATAATGGCACTAAAAATCCTAATAAAGTTAACCACCATCCCCTTCCTTTTAAACCATATTTTCCTTTAAGAATAAACAAGCCCGAAATTGTGACAAATAAAATAAGAATGGTCAAAAAATCACTAACCCACTTCCACGTTTTAATAATAGTTGCTTTATGTAAATGATTCATTTCATAAATTAGCGACCTGCGCTGAAGATAACGCATTGCGCCCTCTCCGGTAATTGGATTAATTTCAACCTCGCCACTTTCAATAAAAACTTTTATATTCCCCTTATTTGTTATGTAGTGTTTTTTATAAAGAACTTCTCTATCAAGCTCCGACAATATATCTTTTATCTCTTCTTTTGTATATGAATTCTTTTGCTGAATATTTGTATTGAATTCGGAAAAATAAATTTTATAATCGGGGTTAAAATCATGTCGATGATTTAAAATAATTCCTGATATACAATAAATAACAAGTATTCCAACTGTAAAATAACCTAAATCCCGATGCCAGTTTCGTAAAAATTTTCTGACCTTCATTCTCTTTAATTTTGGCGCAAATATAATTGTTTTAAACATATTTTTAAGGGGGGTAACATGTTATTAGGATGTTAAAATCATGAATGGGAAACTTTGTTATTAATCCCAGTAAATCAAAAGGTAACCTTATAGTGCTTATTCAGGCTGAGTACATTTTCAGAATTGCAGACCGGGCATGTGGCAACATCCTGTTTCTCGTAGTTACTATAGCTGGCATTACATGAGTTGCATTTATACCAGTTTTCATCAAAAAAGAAATCACCCCCTCTAATAAGGATATCCCTTCCTTCAACAAAAGATTTTGCAACCTTTCGCCGCGCATCTTCATAAATCCTTGTAAGCGTAGGCCTTGACACCTCCATATGTACAGCAGCTTCTTCTTGTGTCATTCCCCGATAATCGAGCAGCCGTATAGTTTCATATTCTTCGAATAATAAATAAACTTCCTGAGCCCTCCTACCCCTAACTCCAAAAACCGACATTCCTTTAATCACTGGGGGTACCAACATTTTCCTTCCTCGCTTCTTCCTTGGCATAATTATAATCTGTTTATTTTACTTAATAAAATATGGTCAACTAATACAAGGGCAGCCATAGCTTCAACAATTGGTACGGCACGTGGCAATACACATGGGTCATGCCTCCCCTTTGGATTAATAACAACCTCCTCATTATCTTTGTTGATGGTTTGTTGTTCTTTTAAAAGTGTAGCTATTGGTTTAAAAGCAACATTAAAATAAATATCTTCTCCGTTTGAAATACCGCCTTGTATTCCTCCCGAGTTATTTGTTTTGGTTTGAACTCCCTTTTCTGTTTTTATAAATATATCGTTGTGTTGCGAACCACTTAATTTTGTACCTTCAAAACCAGATCCATATTCAAATCCTTTAACTGCATTGATTCCCAACATTGCGCTACCTAGGTCTGCGTGAAGCTTACCAAAAACAGGCTCACCCAGTCCAACCGGAATTCTTTTTGCAATACAGGAAATAATACCCCCAACAGTATCATGGTTCCTTCCCGCTTCTTCAATTCGAGCGATCATTTTTTTCGCAGTTTCAACATCGGGGCAACGTACTATGCTTTCTTCTGTTTTTGAAAAATTTAAATCCTGATTTAATTTACTGAGTTTTATTTCACCAACCTGTGAAACATAGGCATTAATTTCAATTCCTGATTGTTTCAGAAAAAGTTTTGCTATTGAACCCGCAACTACTCTGGCTATGGTTTCGCGGGCCGAAGACCTTCCTCCTCCACGATGATCTCGGGTTCCATATTTTTGTGTGTAGGTATAATCCGCATGTGACGGACGGAAAATATTTTTTAATTCATCATAATCTTTTGATTCCTGATCTTTATTCCAAATAATAAATGCAATTGGAGTTCCTTGTGTTTTCCCTTCAAAAATGCCTGATAAAAACTCCACCGAATCAGGTTCCATACGTTGTGTAGTAATTTTTGATTGGCCAGGTTTTCTTCTGTTTAATTCATTCTGGATAAATCCAGGATCGATTTCCAGTCCAGCCGGGCAACCATCAATAATACCTCCGATTCCCTTCCCGTGAGATTCACCAAATGATGTTAACCTAAATATTCTACCAAATGTATTCATATCAATAAAAAACCTCGTTCTCTCCTATTTTAAAAGAAAACGAGGTTAAAGTAATTAAAAAGGCCTAAATCTCAAAATTATCTTTTAACAGCCACAGCCACAACCCGCTGAATTTTCATCAGGTCCACAACTGCCATCGTCACAATTATCTGTGCTGCATGATCCTCCACCGCAACCTGCAGGATTAAGCATCTGGTTTATTTCTTCCTCAGAAGCATCACGAACTTCCAGTATACTTCCTGAAAAGAAAAGATCTTCTCCTGCCAATGGATGATTAAAATCCATTTTTATTGTTTCATCAGTGATTTCCAGAACCAGTCCATTTAAGCGTTGTCCATTACTACTCATCATTGGGACAGCATTCCCTACCTTGATAAGTTCGTCATCGAATTTCCCATCAACCAGAAAAACATGTTTTGGTAATTCAACAATGGCTTCGTTATTTACATCGCCATAAGCATCTGTTTTACTAAGGCTTATTTGAAATGGATTTCCTTTTGTCATTCCAGACAACTCTGATTCAAATTTGGGCAACATCATCCCGGTTCCATATAAAAACTGTAATGGGTTTTCATTCGTTGCCTGCTCAATTAATTCACCATTAATATCATCTACCCGAAGATCGTATGTAAGGGTAACCATTTTATTAGTGGCTATTTCTAATTTTTCTATTGCTATTTCCATTCTCTTTGTTTAATAT
>JABMQB010000765.1 GCA_013203525.1 Mariniphaga sp. | reverse complement strand
TAAAATCAAAGAATTATTTTCAAAAATTCCAGCTATTAAAAATGCACAGGAACGTCCGTTTTTTGAAATCCCGGAACATGATAATACTCGTTTTATATTGGCTACCGACGAAGAAGCATCTCAGTTCTCAATAGCAATCTATATAAAACATAAGGCTGAAAGTTCAGAAAATAAAAACCTTAATTTTTTACGCGAAAAATTTATTGCCAGCTTATATAATTCGATGATGAATCAACGGATTTCTGAACTTCTTCAAAAAGGAGAGCCACCATTTATCATGGGAAGTGTAGGATTTGGAAGTTTACTCCGTGGTTATGACATGGCATATATTTCTGCAACTGCCAACCCTAATGAAGAAGATAAAGCACTCAGGGCCGTTTACAATGAGGCTATCCGATTAAAAAAACATGGATTTGTGCAGTCTGAATTTGAAAGAGCTAAAACAAACCTGTTAACTTCAATGGAAAGCTTTTACAAACAGCGTGATAAAATTTCGAACGACAGATATATAGCTGGAATTCAAGAACATTTTCTTACAAACAAACCTTTGACATCTGCTGAATTTGACTGGGAATTTGGGCAAAAAGTTTTGGAAACCATTTCGGTTGAAGAAATCTCGGCAAAAGCTAAAGAATGGATTACGGATAAGAACAGAGTTGTAATTGTCCAGGGGCCAAAAAGCGACGATGCCATTCATCTATCGCAAGAGGAAGCATTGGCGATATTATATGAAGTTGAAAACTCTGAAATTGACCCTTTCGAAGACATGGAGCAGGTTTCTTCATTAATTGATGAAGATCTTCCTGGTTCAGAAATAATATCTACAAAAAAACTCGATGAATTTAATGCAGTTGAATGGACACTGGCAAATAATGCAAAGGTAGTTTATCGCCATGCCGATTATGAAAAAGACAATGTTGCTTTAAATGCATACAGCCCGGGTGGAAGTTCAATATTTGAAGACGATCAAATTGCAGCTGTTACCTTATTCAGCCCATTTATAAGTTCATTTGGAGTAGGCAATTTTGATGCTATAACTTTAAATAAATTATTAACAGGAAAAAAGGTAAGCATTGGGATTGGGATTTCCGGATTAAATGAAACCATTTCGGGCTCAAGTACTCCAAAAGATTTTGAAACCATGATGCAATTGTTATACCTGCAATTTGAACATCCACGGTTTGATAACGAAGCCTATGGTGCATTGGCTGCAAGATATAAAGCTTATCTGGCGAATATGGAAAATGACCCGCAGAAAATAATGTCAGATTCACTTTCAATGATCTTATCGGATTATAATCCCCGAACTCTCCTTATCAACTCCGGAATAGTTGATAAAATGTCATTCTCACAATTAGAAGAAATGTTTTACAACCGTTTTATTGATGCCGGTGATTTTACATTTTTTATTGTTGGGAACATTGGAGAAGATACTGTCCGGGAAATGGCACAAAAATACATAGGATCATTAAGGGATGATCCAAGAGAAGAGAACTGGATTGATCGTAAAGTAAGAGGTCCCAAAGGCAAAACTATTAAAGAAATTGAGGTTCCGTTAAAAACTGAAAAAGCCAATGTATTTGTAAATTTTAGCAAAAAAATGAAATATACTGCAAAAAATAATTTGCAATTAACAATACTTCAGGAAATACTCAAATTGCGCTATACTGAAGAAATTCGGGAAAAGGAAGGTGGTAGTTATGGAGTAAGTGTATCTGGTAGTTCATCGCATTTTCCGGTTGAAAACAAAACTCTGAAAATTAACTTTGATACCGATCCGGAAAAAGCAAGCCATTTAAAAACTATTGTTTTTAGCGAAATTGATAAAATAATTGAAAATGGCCCTACTTCTATTGACCTTAATAAAGTAGTTGAAAACCTGAAAAAGAACCGTGAACAATCTATGCAACATAACAGCTATTGGATGAATACAATTTACCGGTATTACCTTCACGGAATAAACAGTAACAATCCGGAAAATTTTGATGAAATTCTAGATAATCTAACCTTAAATGACATTCAAAATTTTACTGGAAAATTCATTAATTCAGCAGATATTGTGGATGTAACCTTTGTTCCAAAAGAAGATTAAGTGATAGATGTGAGCAAGATTCACATCCCCCAACCCCCTTCAAAGGGGGATTGAAAAATCAGGTTTTGTAGATCCCGATTTGTCATAAAATCATTAATTCAAAACAAATATCCCCTTGAGGGGATTATAAGGGTGAATTTTTTCTGGTTCCAAATTCTTCTTTAAAACGAGTTTCAATGATTTTAATAATTTTGCTTGTGTAATTTCATGTAAAGTTGTAAACTTGCAGTCCGAATTTCGATGCTTAATACTCGAAACTCGTGACTCATTACTAAATACTTTTTATAGGGCCTATAGCTCAGTTGG
>JABMQB010000764.1 GCA_013203525.1 Mariniphaga sp. | reverse complement strand
CAGACGGGAATTCCCGCTCCGGGTACTTTAAAAATTTTCTATAATCACCCATTCTTATAACTCATTAAATTTTATTCCTTTTCAATCTGTTTTTATAACAGAATTAGATCAAATCTTTTTGATTGATTGACATACTATGTCTGGCTCTTTTTCATCTCATTAATAATAACTATTTTTATTATACGATCAGTCAATAAAATAAACCTATTGGTCTCAATTTTAATACATTAACATGAACTTAATAAAAAACATTACCCTTATTGTAGTTATCTTTTGTTTTTCAGCATGTGAATCTTCAAAAGAAA
This sequence comes from Mariniphaga sp., assembly GCA_013203525.1. Classification (GTDB taxonomy): domain Bacteria; phylum Bacteroidota; class Bacteroidia; order Bacteroidales; family Prolixibacteraceae; genus JABMQB01. Next base: position 2,485 of record JABMQB010000764.1, on the reverse strand, counting down.
AAACTTCAGAAACCTTTAATGTTGAATTTGAAAAATTTGAGCTTGAGAATGAATTGGATGTAATTTTCCATATCGACCGGTCTGATCCGGTTGTTGCTATTGCATTAACTGTACATGTTGGCTCAGCAAAAGAAAAAGAAAAAAGAACAGGTTTTGCTCATTTATTTGAGCACCTTCTTTTTCTGGAGTCTGAAAATCTCGGTAAAGGAGGGCTTGATAAATTAAGCGCACGAATTGGAGGTTCCGGAGCTAATGGATCGACTTCAAATGACCGAACCAATTATTTTCAAACAGTTCCGAACGATGCCCTTGAAAAAATGCTTTGGGCAGAAGCTGATAAACTCGGTTGGTTTATAAATACTGTAACCGATCCCGTATTAGCAAAAGAAAAAAATGTAGTTAAAAATGAAAAAAGGCAGGTAGTCGATAACCTCCCTTATGGCCATACCGGATATGTAATTGATAAAAACCTATATCCAAAAGACCATCCATATAGCTGGCAGGTTATAGGTTCGCTGGAAGATTTGCAAAATGCTAATCTTGCAGATGTAAAAGAGTTTTACAACCGGTGGTATGTTCCGAATAATACAACGCTTGTGGTTTCGGGAGATTTTGATATAGTTCAGGCAAAACAATGGGTACACAAATATTTTGACGAAATACCAAAAGGACCGGAAATTGAACCTCTTCCAAAACAGCCTGGTAAAATTAATCAGACTATACGACTTTATCATGAAGATAATTTTGCCCGCCTTCCGGAACTCACTATCGCCTGGCCCGGAGTGGAAATTTATCATCCCGATTCATACCCATTGGAAGTTTTAACACAATATTTATCTCAGGGTAAAAAAGCACCCTTGTATCAAGTATTGGTTGAAAATGAAAAATTAACATCAAATGTGCGAATGTCAAACCATTCAATGGAATTGGCAGGTCAATTACAATTAACTGTTCGAGCATATATGGACAAAAATTTAAATGAAGTTTTTGCAGCAGTCCATAGTGGTTTGGCAAAGTTTGAATCTGAGGGCATCTTTGAAAGTGACCTTAACCGAATTAAAGCCAGGCAGGAAACAAGGTTTTACAATGGTCTTTCCAGTGTTTTGGGAAAAGGTTTCCAATTGGCACAATACAATATTTTTTCAGGAAATCCAGGTTTTATAAACACCGATATTCAAAATAAACTTGCTGTAACACAAGAAGATGTTAAACGTGTCTTTGATAAATACATAAAAAATAAAGATTTTGTTGTTACCAGCTTTGTCCCAAAAGGAAAATTACATTTGATACTTGATGGTTCAAAAAAAGCAGAAGTTAGTGAGGAAAAAATAATTCAGGAAACAGAGGAAACTTTTGACGCCTCTGCAAAGGCAAATTATGAAAGGACTTCCTCTACTTTTAACAGGATGGTTGAGCCTCCTTATGGCAAAGCTCCTGAAATTACTGTTCCTATCGTATGGGAAGAAGAATTATCAAATGAATTAAAAATTTATGGAATAGAAAACAATGAGGTTCCGTTGGTTCAATTTAACATCGTTATTAATGGAGGCCAGCTTCAGGATGATATTAATAAAGTAGGTGTTGCAAACCTAACAGCGCAAATGCTAACAAAAGGTACCAAAAACAAAACTGCCAAGGAATTGGAAGAAGCGATCCAACAACTTGGCGCCAGCCTTAGTATTTCAGCTTCAAAAGAAGCTCTACAAATAAATGGAAATATGCTGGTAAAAAATTACAACCAAGTTATTAGCCTTTTGGAAGAAATTTTGTTTGAACCACGTTGGGATGAAACAGAATTAGAACTACTTAAACAAAGAACCATAAGTCAAATTCGTCAGCAGGAAGCTAATCCAAATTCTATTTCTCAGAATAATTTTAATATGCTGGTTTATAGTGAAGAAAATATCCGTTCAAAAAATATATTAGGAACTGAGGAATCTGTTAATTCAATTTCAATTGAGGATTTAAAATCTTTTTACAATAATAACCTTTCTCCTTCGGTAGCACGGATGCATGTTGTTGGGTCAATTGATCAACCATCGGTGATAAAATCACTACAAAATATCAGAACCCAGTGGACGAATAAGGAAGTAATTATTCCTTCACCACAAACTCCGGAGCCCTTGTCGAAATCGGTTATCTATTTCTATGATATCCCCGGAGCAAAACAATCGGTGTTGCGATTTGGCAATTCCTCTCTTACAGCAGTCGATGAAGACTTTTTCCCGGCAACTGTTATGAATTATAAGCTAGGAGGAGGAGGTTTTGCATCTCAACTTACCCAGCAACTTCGCGAAGGGAAAGGATATACTTATGGAATCAGATCCGGTTTTTCGGGAACAAAAACTTCCGGCATCTTTAGCATCTCAACTGGTGTAAAAACAAGCATAACTCTTGAAGCGGCACAACTGATTAAAGAAATTATTGAAAACTATCCAATGAGTTTTTCAGAAAATGATTTGGAAACAACAAAAGGGTTTATGAT
>JABMQB010000763.1 GCA_013203525.1 Mariniphaga sp. | reverse complement strand
TCTTAGTTGGACTAAGAATATATGGATGGGAGTTACAGTTGAAAATGAGGAAAGCACTTCACGAATTGACTTTTTAAGAGACGTAGATGCAAATGTGAAATTCCTATCAATTGAGCCTTTAATTGGTGAAATCAATAATTTGAATCTTGAAAATATTGATTGGGTAATTGTTGGGGGCGAATCTGGACCAGGTGCCAGACCGATGAAGGAGGAATGGGTTGTAAAAATTAAAGAACAATGTTTGACTCAAAAGACTCATTTCTTCTTTAAACAATGGGGTGGCGTTAACAAGAAAAAGAATGGAAGATTACTTGAAGGGCAAACTTGGGATGAAATGCCAATACGCGAAGAGCTAATTCTTAATTGATCTTTCTTCTCTCAATCATACCTTTTGGCTATTCACATATGCTACCACACAAAACCATCCGCCTTTAAAATGAATCAACGATAAAGAATTGAGCGAGAAACTCCAAAAGAGTACATATTTCAGAGCAAGTTTAATGCATAGTTCAGCGGCAAATTCTCGTATCTTCGTTCAGTCCTGCCGAACTTGAACTCTCTCCTAAATCCGCTACGCAACGTAAACCAACCGTAATTCATAATTTCCCCTATAACAAAATACTTTCCCCTTTTCGAAGTTTTATATCTTTACAAGCATTAAGAGTTACAATTGAAAAAACTTCGTCCACAAAAAATAATCGTTTCTGTTACCAACCACCTGGTTACCGATAACCGGGTGCATAAGGTTTGTACTTCACTAATATTTAAATATTGATCCATCCATTTTTTGGGAACCTAACGATTGGTATAACCCGTAAAAAGGGATTGACCAAACAGTAATAATATTTTTTAATAATTTATTGTATACACTCAAATTTAAACTAATTCGATGCACTGTCCTTTGTCGGTGTTGATGCCTTTGTTAGGCGTGAGATATCCATTAATGAAAAATTGATAGCAATTTTTTTTTTGGTTATCTCAATAAAATTAACTTTTTAAATTCAAAAGAATTACCTGCTTGTAGTCTATAAATATATGTGCCATTTGGAAAACTATTTACATCAAAATTAATAGAGTAATATCCAGGCTGAGAAAGTTTATTATATAATTCAGCAACTTGTTGCCCAATCAAATTATAAACTGTTAATGTAACAAATGTTTTGTATGGAATTGAAAACTGAATAGTTGTAATTGAATTAACAGGATTAGGATAATTTTGCTTTAATATTGGTGCTTTGGGCAAATCAACTATTGAATAATCTACTTTTGTTGAATCAATAACACGAATCGAAATTACTGCAGGAGGAATACCATCAACAATTATATTTGTGATACCCTCTGAAAAACCATTTATTGTAAGAATAATTTTATTCCAACCAATAATAATCGAATCAGCATTGGCAATTCGTGAGTCAGTACTATATGCACCGAAATTAAATTCTTCAAGGGGATAGGAAAAAAATACTTCAACAAAATCACCATGTAAAATGAGCGAAGACAATTTATATACGGAATTATCAATAAACGATTTAAAGGTATTTTCAAAATATGGTCCCATAAAATAAGGATCACATATAACACCCCACCAAACCTTTATAGGAACTTCATTACTCGTAACATTTTCAGATTTTGCATAAACATAAGGAATACGACCTTCAAATTCTTGTGGAGGTGAAATAATTGTTTCTGCACTCACTTGACTTTGAATAATAGAAACAGCCAATCCATTAGCGTCAGTTACAGTCGTAGAAAAAATAAAATCTGCTATTTCTTTGTCAGAACATAAAAAATTTATAGCGATAAAAGGAACAGGATTTCCAATCTCGTCAGTAACTCTTACTTTTACAATATTATGAAGAACTTTTTCATTAAGGATATAACTTTCCGGATTTTCAAATGTGATATTAGCCACACCTGATATTCCAACTGTGCTTTCTAAGATAAAAAATAAAGAAAGAATACAACAAATTAATGGCTTAATTGAGACTTTATCCATCATTATTCACTTCATTCACTTTTTTGCAAATATGCCTAACACTGGAAAAAAGCCGTAAAAAGGCATAAACGCAAAGACTATTAAAACTAAAACAAAACTTCATTAGAGCACCAAACTTAACTATTTGAAAATACTGCCCTTTTGCCAGCTTAATTGCTAATGTAGTATTAAAGAACCACCCTTGAAAGGAATTCGCCAAAAATTTTCAAATCTTAATAACGCCTATACAAAAGCTATTAACAAACGATACCATCGCACCGGCAGCCTCTTTGAACATCCATTTAAACGGATTGAAATAAAATCAAATGCCCAATTGAGGTATTTGGTATATTATATACATCATGGCTTTTGTGAACATTTCCCCGATTACCCCTGGAGTTCGTATTTAACCATTGTTTCGCCAAAAACAACCAGGCTTAACAGAAACGAAGTACTACATTGGTTTAAGAATAAAACCAACTTTGAAAAATTTCATACACAGGACCAAATAGAAAGATTTGATGAATTGAATATTGATTCTCCTCAACTTTAATAAAGAAAATTCTTAAAGTTGACTATCCCCGTGGCAGAGCCAAGGAGTATTACGCCAATTTTATTTCGGCAAAAAAGCCGAAAATCGAATTTTCTCTATTCACCCCAC
>JABMQB010000762.1 GCA_013203525.1 Mariniphaga sp. | reverse complement strand
TGACAAAAGATATACGAAAGATTGAAATTAAATAGATCTTTATTTCAAACAAATTGCACTGTCATTTCGAGAGTTCACTCAAAATTATTGGGCATAATGAGTAAATGACAGAAAGCACAGAAACCTTGTCATTTCGACAAGGAACGAGGAGAAATCTCTTTGAGAAACAGATCTCTCCTATCATCGAGATGACAATTCAATTAATTATTGGCATTTCTTATTTAATTGTTTCACCTGATCATCAATATCAGCTTTCTTATAAAATTCTTGATGACCAAAATTTAAAAACTTTAATATTTTGAAGGCATTAAATATCTGGTAAAACCGATAATTAAAAATTCTCAAGGAAGAACAATTCTGATTCAAATCATTTAACTGAACAAAAAATTCATCGTTCATTAAAAATGAAGAAACAGGGGATGGTAATTTATTCAATAAATCCTCAAATTCTAATTCTGATATTTTATATAAATTTTCTTTTTGATTAAAAAATTCTTTTAAATCAAAAAAAGCATGAAAATTATATGTGACAGATAAATCTTCTTTCCCTTCCATCCATTTTTTAATTATGGGGCCAGTCCCAAATGGCACCCTTTCAGAGGTTCGCGCCGATGGTAATACTTTTGTAGAAGTTATCTCTCCCACCGTTCCTTGTTGAGCAAGATTTTGCAAAAAATAAAAATCTTCACCAGCCTTCCGGCGTGTCATACCACCTCTTTTTACATAGGCATCGGCAGTAACGACAAATGCCGAACCTATAGTAAACATAGCAAATGGGTAACCTGTATATGTAAGTGCACTTTTATAATACTTCAGATATTGTTCGTAATATAAGATCCCCTGTCGTTGTTTTTTATCTAACCCAACAAGCTGATGCTCAAAAGCAACGGTTGCACCCACATGTTCCGGATTTTCTTTAAAATGTTTTTCAATCTCAAGCAAATAATTCCTTTCAACCAAAGTATCCGAATCAAGCGAAACAATTAATCCCTCAGGCTTATCAAGAAAATTAAACCGGCAAGAGGCTTCATCCATTCCTCGTTTTCGAGCCATTCCAACCCCAGCCCATTTTTTTGCCAGATTTATAGGTGGTGATACTAAAAACTGAAAAATTTCTTTTTCTGAATTATTAATCCAATCGGAAACTTCCTTAAAGGTTTTTTGGTTGTAAGATTTTAATTCCTTAGATGAAACTTCAGAATGATTTATAAGAATAATAACCTCGACCTTACATTTTGGTCCTGTACAATTTTGCAATGAATTAAGAGTCTCTAATATATCAGGCTCATTAATACATGGAATTACAACAATTATACCTGTTTCAGAATGAGGAAGTTGATCAAACAAAACCTTATCCAGGTTATTTTTTAATATATATTTATCTGCAAACAAGGGTATTATAATTTTATGTAAAAATAAAAAATCCGGGCTTTAACCCGGATTTTCAAAAGAATATATATTTAAATTAATTTCCTTCTTTGGTTTTATTATAAATCTCATTCATTGCTTTCAAAACATCAGCTGTAATATTATTAGCTTCATCGCCAATTAATACTTCGCCACCATTCAGAATATAATCATAGTTCCTGGTTATATTAATTACATTCAAATAATTAATAAGGCTGTCAAGAAGTTGCCTGTTATTTGCAGTTTGTATTTCAGCCAGTTTAGTCGACAAATCCTGATCAAGTTGCAGAATTTCCTGTTCTTTATTTACAAGCCTGTCACGTTCCTGAATTGCCCTTTGTTCGGTAAGAAAACCACCCCTGTTTACTTTTTCCTGAAAAGCAGCTGCATCCTGTTCAAATGAAGTCCGTTTCGAAGCATACTCATTTGTATAGGCCTCCTGCTTTTTTGTAAACTCATCATGTAAATCCTGTGCCAGGTCGTAATTCAGAATTACCGAGTCGGCTTTTACATAAGCAATTTTTAATCCATCATTATTTCTTTGCACCGGTTGTTTAACCTCTTCCGGTGTTTTACTTTCGCTTCGGGTAAAATTAATTATAAACAGAACTACAACTGCAATAAGAGCAACAATGCTTATAACCAATGATGTTTGTTTCATACTACCATTTTTTAATTTCAGACAAAGATAATTTTTTCATATTAACTGCTTTATGTAAATACTCATTTTTTTTCACTTATTTGAAATTCAGAATCTTTCACAAAAAACCTGCACAAAGTCATATTATCATACTGATAAACATCATTTAAACAACATCATTCAGTTGCTATTTTTACGCAACAATAATTCAACGAACGAAAAATTAGCGCGGCTGATGTTTAACAAACTCATAGCAAATATTTTACCTTTCATGCCCAAAAAACTGATCTGGGTATTTTCAAAAAGATATATAGCTGGAGAAACAATTAATGATGGAATACGTGTATCTAAAGAATTCAATTCTGAAAAGGTTGTGACTACTATCGACCTTTTAGGTGAATTTATAAAAAATCTTAATCAGGCGAAAATTAATCGTGATAAATACCTCGAAATTATTGAAAGGTTTACTGATGAAAATATTCAGTGCAACTTTTCATTAAAACCAACAATGTTTGGACTGTTGATAAACGAAGAAATCTGCTACAATTATATTAAGGAAATAGTAAAGAAAGCATCAGCCAGAGATAATTTTGTCCGTATCGACATGGAAGACTCTCAATGTGTTGACAGTGAGCTTATTCTTTTCAGGCGATTAAAAAATGAATTTCCAAAACATGTTGGCTTGGTTTTTCAATCTTACTTAAAAAGAACACTGGATGATGTTAAATCGTTGGCAGATCTAAATTCCAAAGAGAATCCTATCAACTTCAGATTATGTAAAGGTATTTATATTGAACCAGCAAAAATCGCATTTAAGGATTACGAAAAAGTAAGGCAAAATTTTCTTGAAATACTGGAGTACATGTTGATTAACAAAATGTACGCAGGTGTTGCAACACACGATAAATACCTGGTTGAAGAATCGTATAAACTGATTGAAAAACATCAGGTGGCAGGAAATATGTATGAATTTCAAATGTTGTATGGAGTTACACCTGAATTAAGAAAATCGATTGTTGAGAAAGAACACCTAATGCGGGTTTATGTACCATTTGGGAAAGAATGGTTTGGTTACTCAACCCGACGATTAAAAGAGAATCCAAAAATGGCATCGCATATAATTAAGGCATTATTTGTTAGGGGATAACAAATCTAATTTTGATATGGGCATCAAGATTACCAGGGGGCAGGGAAGTCTACTTTTTCTTTTGCCCCCTTTTCTATTTTTCTAAAGGAAATCAATTATTTCACCAATTATTATTAAGTTAGTTGAAACTAACAGAACTACTTACTTATGAATAATTCTACTCTAAAATCACAAAGGATTTTATCAATTGATGCGTTACGCGGTTTTGATATGCTGATGATTATTTTTGCCGACCGTTTTTTTGCTTCTCTGCATCGGGGAGCCGGAACAGGATTTACAAAAATACTGGCAGACCAATTCGACCACCCCAATTGGTTTGGTTTCCATTTTTACGATATTATTATGCCACTGTTTCTGTTTGTGGTTGGAGTAGTAATTCCCTTTTCCATTTCAAAAAGATTAACATACAACCCTGATAAGCGATCCTTATATTTCCATTTGCTTAAGCGTTTCTTAATTCTTTTTGCCCTTGGTTGGGTTTGCCAGGGAAATATCTTAGCACTTGAACCTGGCAGCTTCCATATTTTCAGTAATACCCTGCAAGCAATAGCAGTTGGCTATCTATTTAGTTCAATTGCTTATATACATCTTTCAAAAAACTGGAGATATATATTATTTGTTTCCTGCCTGATAGTTTATGCAGCAATCCTTGCTTTGCCTAACATCCCTAAAATTGGAAACAGCACCCTCCTCCCCGATCAGAATTACGCCATCTATTTCGACCGGTTAATAATGGGAAGCCTTGATGATGGCACTCAATATTCATGGTTACTTTCCGGATTTGGATTTACGGCAACTGTACTTTCCGGTTTGTTCGCCGGAGAACTTATCCGATCAGAAATGAAACGAGAAAAAGTAGCGTTATACCTCGTAATTATAGGAATTTTCGGAATTGCCATAGGATTAATTTGGGGAATATGGCACCCTATCGTTAAAAAAATATGGAGCAGTTCTTTTGTAGTTTTTCTTTCAGGAATCTGTTATATTTTATTAGCAGCATTTTATTGGATAATTGATGTTAAGGGTTGGAAAAATTGGGTGTTACCGTTCAAAATAATTGGAATGAATGCTATAACTGTTTATGTACTTTCTCATGTTATTCCTTTCCATAGAGTTGCAGGCTATTTATTATTTGGATTAGAACAATATGTTGGCAATTATTACCAGGCCATTACTGCCATTGGTGGATTTGGAATTTTATACCTTATTCTGTGGTATATGTATAAAAATAAAACCTTTGTGAAAATTTAATTATTAATGAGCAATTCAAAAATTATTGATATTACTCCCGATAATATCGCAAAACACGGAATGTTTTGTTTGAAAAATGTGAAGAATCCTGGTTTCCCTGCAAAACAAAATTGGTTTAACGAACAATATACGTTAGGATTAAGATTCAAAATAATCAAAAACGATGAAGATGAAATTGCTGCTTTTATTGAATATATTCCCTCAGAACATACCTGGAGACCGGTTAAAGTTGCCAATTACCTGTTTATTCATTGTATGATGACTTACCCAAAAAAAAACCATGGAAAAGGTTTTGCAACTGAATTAATCAGCCAATGTGAAAGGGAAGCCAGGTCGGAAGGAAAATCAGGATTGGTTGCGGTAACAAGTAAAGGAACCTGGTTAGCTGATAAAAAAGTGTTTTTAAAAAATGGTTTTGCTGAAGTTTCTTCAAAAGGCAGATTTGAATTACTGGCAAAAAAATTTGATTCAAATTCAATCGATCCGGAATTTATAGACTGGGAAAATCAGGCAGAAAAATTTAAAGGATGGAACCTGATTTATGCCAACCAGTGCCCTTACCATAAAAAAGCTTCCGACGACCTTGTTAAAACAGCTAAAGAGTTTGGAGTTAAATTAAAAGTTATAATTCTAAAAAACTCAAAAGAAGCTCAAAATGCACCTTCAGGTTTTGGAGTGTTTAGTTTAATAAATGATGGAAAACTTCTGGAAGATCATTATATCAGTTCTACCCGGTTTAAAAATATTTTGAAAAAGGAATTGAAACGATAGTCATCCTGAGTGTTCACCTAATTTTATCAGGCATAATAAGTAAATGACAGAATGCCCAAAAACCTTGTCATTTCGACGACCCCGATGGCTATCGGGGGAGGAGAAATCTCTTCGAAGAACAGATCTCTCTCCGCCGGTTGGCGAATCGAGATGACAAATAATATAAAAATCTATCATTGGCAGCCTGTCGAAGGATGGCGCTTAATTATATTATCATGGTTCGACAACCTGCCTGCCTGTCAGGCAGGGCTCACAATGACCTTGCGAATAATTAATATTTCACAACAATTTGACAAATTTCATTTATCCAGCATTTTATACCACTTATCTTTCCATCTAAACCAACGGGTAATATTTATTTTTCTATATCTTCTGAATCATTAATCTTTGCTTAAGAATTTAATCTTAAGCCATGAAGATTCAAATATCTATAACTCTATTTTTAATTTTTATTACCCTTAATTCAATGGGCCAATCAATCCTGAAAGGTACCGTTAGAACAAAAAAAGGTGAACCAATTCCAGGAGCAAATATTTATTTTAAAAATACATTCGAAGGTATCAGTTCCGATTCTGCAGGGTATTTTTTGTACAAAACAAACTTAACAGGAAGCCAGGTTCTTGTTGCCAGTTTTCTTGGTTATAAAAACTACGAACAAAAAATCAATCTTAAAGCCGACACACTCAAATATTCAATTACACTTTTTGGAGACAAAACTCAGCTTGATGAAGTAGTAATAAATGCAGGCACATTTGAGGCTGGTGATGAAAAAAAATCAGCTGCTTTAAGTACCCTTGATATGGCAACAAACTCACATGGATTTGGAGATATAATAATGGCTGTTAATTCACTACCCGGAACAAGTACAGCAGATGATGAAGGCGGCTTATTGGTTCGCGGGGGTGAACGATACGAAACAAAAACTTTTATAGATGGAATGCTTGTTGAAAGCCCCTATACAGCTAAAATGCCCAGTGTACCCGTAAAAGGAAAATTTTCGCCCATGTTGTTTAGAGGAACAATATTTAGTACGGGCGGTTACTCTGCCGAATACGGGCAAGCACTGTCATCAGCACTAATCCTTAATACTGTTGCTTTACCAAAAGAAGACGAAACTAATATCGCACTTTATTCTTCGGCAGTGAATATTACTAAAATTAAAAAATGGGAAAACTCTTCCATCTCCTCGATAACACAATATATAAATATGCAGCCATCAAACAAAGTCATCCGATCGAATTTTAAATGGGACAAGGATCCTGAAAACCTCACTCAAACATTAGTATTCAGGCAAAAAACAGGAAAGGAAGGAATGTTAAAAGCCATGGGATTTTTTACTTCTGAAAAGAATTCTCTTTTTTATCCTAATCTCGATACTGGCTCTGATGATTTGGTAGGGATGAAAAATAAAAACTATTTTATCCTAACTTCATATAAAGACCAGGTTGGAAAATCAATACTTCATTCCGGTATCTCATTAAACTACGACGATACAAAATTAAGCTTTAACAACAATGCAATGAGAGACCTGAACAGATCGGCACAGATCAAGCTAACGATAACCAATTCACCTTCCCAAAAAATTACCATAAAATCAGGCGGCGATATTTACTATAAAAAATTTGGCAGAGAATATTTATCAGATAATAAAAGTACCGGATATCAATGGAATTATAAAGCCATCAACTCATCGGCATTTACCGAATCAAATATTCGTCTTGGAAATCATATCGCATTAAGGGCAGGCCTACGTTTTGAATATCTGGAATTAACAAAAAAAGCCTTTATTTCACCACGAATTTCGACAGCTTACCAGTTAACAGAAGCAAGTCAAATTTCCTTTGCATATGGCAAATTCACACAATTACCCGAAGACAACAGCTTGGTATACAATTCAAAATTAATGCCTGAAAGAGCCAACCATTTAATTGTGAATTACCAGATACTAAATAACAGCCGTACTTTCAGGATTGAAGCATATCATAAAAAATATACCCATCTGATTAAATATGAATCGCTTTACGAAACAGATCCGGACAGTTATTCAAACACAGGAAGTGGATTTGCCCGTGGTATCGATATTTTTTTCCGCGACAGGGAAATTATCAAAAACGGTGATTTCTGGTTAGCCTATTCATTTATCGACAGCAAACGTAACTACCGTGATTTTGATTTCTATCACACACCCGAATTTGTTACCCGTCATAACCTTTCGCTTCAATACAAACATTATTTTGAAAAAATTGATTCATACTTTGGCACCAACTATAACTTTGCTACCGGAAGACCATATATCGATCCCAACATTGGAAACTCAGTTCTTAAAACAAAATACTACCATAACCTCAGTGCAAGTATTTTCCATTTTACCGAATGGTTTGGGAAATTTACAATGCTCCACCTTCAGGTTTCCAATTTACCGGGATTCGACCATGTATTTGGATATCGTTTTGCCAACAATCAGAACCACGATGGAATATATTCATCCGTACCTATCCTTCCTCCTTATAAACGAATGATAATATTTGGTATTTATATATGCCTTCAAAACCAAACTCAATTCTAACTCAAAAAATTAAATTATGAAAAAAATAGTATTGTTCTTCTTGTTAATAATAACTGCCTTGATAACTTCGTCGCAGGATACAACCTATTATTCGGGTTTAAGACAGGGAATCAACATCTCAAATCAGGGATATAATTCTGAAAATTTTCTTGAACTGGCAAATATCTGTGAACG
>JABMQB010000761.1 GCA_013203525.1 Mariniphaga sp. | reverse complement strand
TTTTTTATTTTAATGAATTATTTGTTTTTGAAAATGCACACCAACCCCACTTTGAATTGGAGCGAAGTGTAAATAGATATAGCTAAAAATGCACCTTGTTATAACACAATTTTTTAATTTAAATCAGATTGATAATTAGGATTCCTTTTCAATTTATCAGGATTCACTTTTTTGTACTTACCTGTTTTACCATTCCTTTCAAAAGCAACTAAGACCGAATCATCATTCGTAGTCCCCAATGGATAGATTGTCAGGATTTCATTATTTTTCTTTTTTGATAACAGGCAGCTTTCACAAGTAGTATAGTATCCGTTGAGAACTACAATGTCCAGAATTTTGTGAACTTCCAAATTCGTTCTTTATTTATGTAAACTAAACGGTGGACATTTTAGAAATAAAATCATGTAAACTATTGATATAATGATATATTAATTAGTATAAAGAGCTAATACTAAATTATTTAGTTGATTTTACAGATGTAGTAAAAGATAAGTGTTAATATCAAAGATCAGCCTTCATATTTGCACAAGGTTGTCCAGCCTTTGTGATATTTGTCAATATGGTAATAGAAGCTAAAATCAGCATATTTTTCCAATTCTTCTACAAACCAATATACAATTTCATTTTCAACCTCTATTGGTTTATTTTGTCTCAGACATTCAATTCCTTTTGTGCCGTTTAGCGGACGAATGGGAGTTATAAAGTTTATAAGGTTATTCCTTCCGATCATACTTCTTTTTTTATCCTTTAAATTGACTTCCTGAAACATAATAATGTATATTTAGTTTTTATCTTCTATATAGTTTAAATTCCCAATTTTATAATCCTATTAAATTGGCAATTTCAGAATCAGAACTACAATAATACATTATTCGATTAAGTTTGTAAATAAGGAAATTCCTGATTAATGGCAGTTAATTTCCTGATGTTATGAAAAAGTATTGTTTAAAGAACGTCTGAATTTTTATTTTGTTTTTTTCAAATTCGTTTATGTTAGTTGAATTTTAGTATTTAAATATTATTTCACTGTACTATCCAATGGCCTTCCCAGGCTTTCATACAAGCTTCTGCGACCGGCTTTATCATTTTCAAGAATTTTAATTGCAAATTCAGCAACCTGTTTGGCAACCAAGCGTGGAACTACTACAACTCCATCGCCATCGGCAACAACCACATCACCGGGGCAAACTAACACTCCACCAATAGTTATCGGGCGGTTAACCGATTCCAATTCATTGCGTCCAGGACGGATTCCACGGCCTTTTTTACGCAGGTAAAGCGGTACTTTTTCCAATGCAACTTCATCGGTATCGCGTGAACTGGCATCGGTAACAACACCAACAGCTCCCATTCGGTACCATCCAAGTATATTATTTGATCCGATTGATCCGATATCGCGGTCTTCCACATCATCAAGTACTACAATTGTTCCCGGACGTATAATTTTTGTAAATGTTTCAGGGGAATAAGTATTATAAAAATGGCCTTCCCATTGCGCAAAATCTTCGCCGGGCTTTGGAAGAGCAGGACGTTGGGTTGGAACGTAACGTGCAGTAACAGCAATTCCACGAATTACATGTGTCATTTTTTCGGTGTCGACCCAATCGGGATGGATTGCCGGATTTACTAAACCAGTGCCGGGTAATCCTACCATATCCATTCCATCTGATACATCGGCAACGCGCAGAGTTTCATAAAGTTTAAGAAGTTCGGTATCTTCTTCAGCTGTATATACCTGAGTTTCTAATATGTTAATTCCTTTACTAATTTCTTCTGGCGTTTGGGCAATTAATGAGCAAGTAAAGATCAAAATAAAACTGATTGATAAGGTTAGTTTTTTCATAACATAAAATTTTATGGTATAAATTCGATGCAAATTATAATTTTTTTTTGGATTTGAGATATTTTCTTTATGAGTTGTTATTGTCTAATCAGGTTGTAAGAAAATCCTTCATTATTTTCCCCCTTTACATTTACATAGATTGTATCGCTTGATATTTTACGGTACTGAATTTTTTGTGGAGAATCGTGGCTTTTATTTTCAAAGGAAAAAACTTCTTTTTGATTTCTATTCAAAATAAATGGAATTGTACGTTCCTGGTTCTGATTGGGTACAGTTGCCTGATAAATAGTTTGCCCTTTAATATTTCCGATGTGAAGTGATTAAAGTATGATTTTTTCACCGTTGTTTATTTTGTAAGAATATCCATCGAATCCATTTTTAGTATTTTTTTCCCATACTTCAAACTGATCTATGTTTTCAATCTTCCATTTCCCTGTTAAAAAGTCAAGCTCTGATAACTGGTCTTTATTGCATGCCTGAAGTGTAAATAACAAAGTTAAAATGAGTATTAATTTTATCTTCATTTTCTGATATTTAGATTAAAACTTTCTGTGTTTTGCCTTCAGTTATCCGGAATAGGGAATTGACGAATGGTGCAGGTTTATTTTTATAACTTCCGAATCATTTAAAAAATAACCAAATGTATATTCAACCTTGGTTTCAATTCCTTCAGTATCGGTAAAAAAGTAATTACCCATTGCCATAGCACTATCTGCATTAAGTATAATTCCAGAATTTTCAAATCTTACTTTAATCCATGGATGGATTGCAAAACCATGATCTTCAGGGAAAGCTGCATTACCACCAACAAAAGTAGCTGATGCACAACCCCTTTTTTTCTTTGATTTTTAATAATACCGAGCTTAAATGAAGCCTTTTAAGGCTTTGTTTATTCGAGTCTGATATTTTC
>JABMQB010000760.1 GCA_013203525.1 Mariniphaga sp. | reverse complement strand
GATATTAACCAAGGTTACTTCAGTAACTTTATTACAATACATTAATTTAAAGAACGGTAAACCAATTAATAATTTAAAATATGCGCTGGCAAGTTAAACCGCACAACGCGTTACATTTTAGTTTACTTTTATTGATTCAGTTTAAAAATAACTAAATAATTTTTGTTCGTTCCAAAGATTTGTTTCTATTTTATCTACTCTCATTTGCTTATCTTTTTTAACTTTATCTCAAAATCAAATAAATCTATAACCTACTTACCAAATTACCATGAAAAAAGTTTACCTCTTTATTGTACTGAATTTTACTTCTTTCATAATGTATTCTCAGGAATATAAAATCAGCTTCGCTGGAACAGGTACAAGTAATACGGTTGAAACCGTAAAAGTTGAAAACCTAACCAAAGGAACAAGTCTTACGTTAAGTGGGAATAATGTATTATATCTTAAATCTTCAGTAACAGGAATATTTGACCAGAACCTATTGAATAACAGAAATATTCGTATTTACCCTAATCCCTTGATTGATTATTCATACATTGATTTTGACATTTTTAAACAGCAAAAAATTAAAATTGATGTTTATAATATTTCAGGAAAGAAAATTATTGAAGCTCAAAACTTATTGACACCCGGAAAGCATATCTATAAAATTGTTGGACTACAAACTGGCTCTTTTATTGTGAAAGTAAGTTCGCATAAAGATTTGTTTACTGGAAAACTTTTGAGTCTAAAAACCGGAACTGAAAAACCCGCACTAACAAAATTAAATTCTATTCAATCAGAAATATCTGCACTTAACCTAAAAAGTACAAATAATGAAATTGCTATGCAATACAACACTGGTGATAGATTAAAAATTACAGGAACATCAGGAAAATATAGCACCATCATAACAGATATTCCAACTCAAAATAAGAAATTAACATTTACTTTTATTGAATGTACCGATGTTGATGGAAATAACTACCCCGTGGTTCAAATTGGAACACAGATTTGGATGGCAAAAAATTTAATAACAACAAAATTTCGTAATGGAATTATTATTCCTCATGAGATAGAAAATTCAAAATGGAGGAATTTATCTACAAGTGCTTATTGCAATTACAATAATGACCCAAATCTTGTGATAAGTTTTGGTCGTTTGTATAATTCATATTGTGTTAATGATTCCCGCAATATTGCACCCGAAGGTTGGCATGTTCCTACAAAAGAAGAATGGTCAACTTTAATCGAATACGTTGGGGGAGGAAGTGTTGCAGGCAGCAAACTTAAATCAACAGGAACAACAATATGGTCATCAACCAATATCAATGCAACTGATGAGTTTGGTTTTTCAGCTTTACCCGGTGGTCATCGATGGCAAGGAGATTTTGAGTTTGCTCAAGTTTATGGAGTGTGGTGGAGTGTTAGTACTACCTTTGCAATGTATTCTGGATATGATAATGTAGATACTGGTTACCTTCCTTATAAGACAAATGGCTGTTCTGTTCGATGTGTTAAGGATTAAATAGCTTTTTAACATCATTAAGTGTTAAACGCTCTGCTTTTTGAATTTGTTTTATTAATTTCAAATATCTTTTTGTAGGTTTTCCGGCATACGTTTTTTTGAAATGCTTTTTGTATAACTGTTCATAGAGTTTGTCAATCCTAAAATAAGCTCCAAATATCTTATCCATATTTCGGTCTTTTTTACTTTTTATTTGGCTATCATACATACAACCATTAAAAGCATTACGGTGTAAAAAATAACCACCGACTAAATACAATTTGTGACAACGTTTTTTTGTAATTGGGCAAAGGAAATACCAAACCTTCCCCTTACCTAAGTTTGACAGTGTAGTAACTAAAATTACTTTGTAGCATCGGGATTCATCTCCATATTTATAATTCAGTTCAAGAAATGGATTTTCATTTTTGGTATTTACAACAACTGAAATACTGCTTGTCTCGTTCCCATTACTACTCCATTTAATTACTCCACTTTTGTATTGGTTAGGATTAAGATAATTCCATCGTTTCAAATCTGAAATACTTAATGTTTTACAGTCATCGTATAAGGTCGGGAAAGTTGGAAATTTAGCCATGCAATTTTATTTTAAAGCCTAAAAAGCTAAGAAACTTCGCTGTTATAACTGCCACGGTTCACCTTCTGTTGGATGCACCGTTTCAACTTTTGGGAACACATAAGGCATTAATTTACACATAATATTCAATCGCTCTTTTGGTTCTAATCCTTCAAGCTGTTTAGGTAAATTTTCAATTTCCTTTTGCATAATTGCTTTAAGGGATTCCCGTAATCCATTTGTAATTACTTTTCCATTTGTTTCCATTTCAATTTGATTTTAAAGTTAATACTTGTTTCAATTCTTGTAATCGATTAAGATGAGGTATAAAAAGATGTTTGCCATTGTTCTCTTTTATTGTGGCAAAGTGACTTTCAATG
>JABMQB010000759.1 GCA_013203525.1 Mariniphaga sp. | reverse complement strand
CGAATATTCCGGATTGTCTGTGGTAGATTTCTCTTTCTGAATAATATTTAAACCACCTGTTCGGCAACCGATTAAAATTTCATCATTTGTTCCATTAAAACACATTACAATATTCGACCTTAGTGTGTTTTTGTCAAGGGGATCTCGCCTGTAAGTATTAAATTCCTTTAGATAAAGGTTTTTAATACTTAATCCCTGTCCTTGATGCCCAATCCACAGGTTCCCTGAAAAATCTTCATATAAGCAATGAATGTTATTATTTAACAATGTACCGTACCTATTTGGATTGGCAGTGTATTTTCCCGATTCACCCAAATGAAGGTCGAGGTATAAAAGTTCAGGATAATCTGTAGTACAATAAAGTTTATGATCGCTTGTATATAATAATTGCCTTATCGCTGTCCCCTCAAGATACTTTTCTTTAACTACTTGTTTGTTATTTAATGAATATGCAATAATCCCATCGTTTGTAGCGAAATATATATTGTTCTCTGGCTCAACATATTCAATAGAATTTATTCTATTTGAAACGTCAATTTTTTCTTCAACATTTATAAATGTTCCTGTACTATTTGAATCCAAAGAGGCAATATACACCTGTGATTTTCTACTATTGTTTTGATTTGAAACAAAAAATAACTTATTAGTAAATGAGGTTGAATAATTCCAAAACCTTAATAACTCCGGCCCTTCATAAGCCTCTATTTTTTTTGCCTTATAGTCAGGATCATCAATTTTATTAAATGGATAAATATATAATCCCTCAAGCGCATGTATTATAAGATTATCATCAACTTCAGAAACATAATTTATATCTATAAGAAAGCTAAACTTCCTATCAAAGCTGATTGTTTTAAAGGAATCCTTTTCTTTATTATACAAATTAAGGCTACGTGATGTTATAATCCACAAATTGTCTTTTGAATCGACAAACAATTTTTTTATTTTTTTATCAGGTAAACTTGAGGAATTGCCTATTTCAGGCCGATACGACTGAAAACTAATTCCATCGTACGAAATTAGGCCAGACCAGGTTGCAAACCACATCTTTCCGGATTCATCCTGTTCAATTGAATTGATCTCGCCATCATACAAACCTTCATGTGGACGGAGGTATTCAAATTGTTGGCCATAAATATCACTAAAAGTAAGGAGGAGTAACGAGCAAAAGACTATAGCACTTTTCATTCCCGATTAATATATTTCATTCATTATTGAAATGTAAATGTAAAAATATATTAATAATTTAAAAACAAAGGTTAAATATCAATCATTAGACAAATTACTATAATTGACTATAAATGCCTGATTTTCTATCTATAACACATTTGCATTATTACTTAACAGATTAGTATAAATTCTAACATATAACACAAATCAAAACCTATCAATAACACATTTTGAAATTTTACACGAATCTCTTATAGTATAATATTTGCTGTTTTTTTTTAGTTAAATGCATTTAACACACCAGAAATGATTGAAATTTAATATATCAAAAACAAAAGATCCAATACTATTTTAACAATAATAAGATATTATAACCGGGAATAATTAGCACTATTCCCAGTTGTATCAATAAAATGTAAATAAAATCAATAGCTAAATCTCTTTTTCAAAGACCTGAACAGTGGTCCTTTCACCACCACCTCTAAAATTAGGTGCAGTTTGTTCAATTACCAAAACATTTCCACCCTCTTTTAAACTCCATACTTCAGAACTTTTCATTTCGGTTTCTTGTCCCCCTCTGTTAAATTTTGTGGTTGTTGTTACAATAACCGATTGTGAAGCATCATCCCATTTTGCTACAGAAATTCGGGGCGAATTGAAAAATTCAGTTTTAATTTCTGTACCATCAAGTAAAATTTCATCGTTTGCAACCCGATCATCTCCCCATTCAACAATTGAGTACCTTTTAATACTCACAATATCATCATCATGATTAATTATCATTTTATAAGCAGCATTGCCGCCCATTCCTCCTCCGCCAGATTCACTTTCCTCTTCATTTAAAACCCATTCTCCTGATAAGTTAATCGGATATTTTGGTTTTAGAGGCAATTCAGCTAAACCACTTGCTTTTCTATAGGGAGCCATGGCTTTCCAATAAGCAGGATCTTCCTTGTGTAAGGTTTTTGGATCATCAACCAGAATCTTATAATCATCTTTTGATGTCAGGCGAACCATGCCTGCCCAAATAGTCCATAAGGTCCAGTTTGATTGTTCTTTAAGAATTTCGGGCATTGGTGGATCTCCCACTTCACCAAAAAGTAAAGGTTTTCCTTGTGACAATGCCATCAAACTATCATAATAAGCCTGTTGATAATCGGCACCGTAAACATCCAATGAAAGAATATCGAGATATTCTGTTCCTGGGTAAAAATTTGAAAATTTACGTATTGGAGTACTTGGACGGTCAACATTCCATACCCAAACCAGGTTATTCAATTTATGGTGATTTACATACCGATCGAATAACATCTTATAAATATCAATGGTACTGTTCTCGCCTACACGGCCTCCCCACCAAAACCAATCACCATTCATTTCGTGATAAGGACGCCATAAAATAGGGATATTAGCTTCCTGGAGCTGTTTTAGAAAAACCGCAACTGCATCAACTTGCTTAATCCATTTATTATGCAGTTTCGTTCCCGGTGTCATTAATTCCGCATATTGTTCATCCAATAATTGTCCCTGGGCACTTGCAAGTGCATCGGGAGCAACTTCTACTCCCCGACGGGGTTGAAAGGTAACAGGTTCGTCGGCAGTAGGCGGAACTGCATGCCAACAAATAGTAATTATCGATCCCTTTTTATGTTGGCGAATTGCTTCTTTTACAATATCGGGACGTGCCAAATAGGAATCTGTATCACCCTCTTCTGCAAAACCCATATCTGAACTCCATACAGCCGGAGTTTTACCAACATATTTTGCAGCAAACTGGCTATTTCGGTCTTTTGTTGCAGGATAATTATGCTGCCCGGTAAGTGTATATTTACCTGAAATTGAATATATAAATTCAAGTAAAGCCTTTGCTTCTTTTGAAGCATTTGGTGTTACCGGATCGGTGGCAAATGAAAGATTAATATTGGCTGCAAAAAAAACACATATTAAAACGATTGTATAAAACGATTTTCCTCTCATGCTATTTATTTTTAAAGTTTTCTATAAATTAAATCCGGAAATTTCTACCATTGGCTTTTCACCACGCGAATCTTCCGCTTTAACACTCATTGATATTGATTTTGATTCACCAGGCATCAATGAAATATAGTTATCGCTATATAATGCCGGTAAAATCCGTTCACCTGATTTTGAACCTGCAACTTTTAAACGAACCATAAGCGCAGGATGATTGGTTGTATTATTTAATTCTGTAACTATTATCCATTTATCACCATCAGCCTTAACAGTTGTTTTAGCTTCAATATCAACAGAAGGGATAGAATTAAGAGCTTGAAAATTCCCCTCTTCTATTCCTTTCCAATAAAAATTATCTGATATAACTTTATCTCCTTCTGTCAGGCTTAGTTTAATAAAAAAGGTAGATGACAAACCTTCCGGGAATTCCAGTTTAAACGGACTTTCAGTTGTATCTTCATTACTATTGACGACATCTTCATTTTCCCATTGGACCGATCCATCCAAATTAATTAACTGAGCATTTACAACCAATCCTTTCCGATCTCTGCCATTATAATTGACAACTTCGATATCATCAAAAATTGGATTCCATTGAACATGGATTGGTTCGGAAGCCTTTTTACAGCCAAAATATGCAGCGGTTGGATCAAAGTAATAGTCGTAAGTTTGCCATACCATTGAAGGCCAAGCTGAATGACTCATCCATAAGAATAATCCTTTTCGGTAGAGACTTCTACCCTCGAACATTCCCCGGTAACCATCATAATTAATCCATTGTGCTAACTCAGTAAATTTTTGAGCATTATCGATTGGTCCAAAAGCAGTTTCAATTAACTGATTAAAAGAGGCTGCTCCCTGAGCTCCTTCAAGGCAATAATCGTGTAGCCCCCATTGGCTGTTTTGAGGCCAAAGTTTTGATTCAGGTAAGGTTTGTTTGAGACTTTCATAGGTCATTACATTGGGCATACCGCGTTCGCTATGCAGTTTATCCCAACCATATAGCAAATAGTAATCTCTGGCTGGCAATGCCCTGTACGGACCGCCCCCACTAACTACACCCATCGAAGAATTGGATATATAATGAATTCCCGGGTGAATTTCAGGAATAATTTCTCTTAATGGAATATCAATTTCAGGAGGAGGATTTCCTTCATTTCGCCCGCAATAAATAGCAATAGATGGATGATTTCGGATTCGTTTAATCATATCTTTGGCATTATCCAAAAACATTTCCGGATCATAAGG
>JABMQB010000758.1 GCA_013203525.1 Mariniphaga sp. | reverse complement strand
TTTTTGTAGCAGCATACAGGCTTATGGGATTATCCACTTTATCATTAACCGAAAGTGGCATTTTATCGCTGTCGCCATACACACTTGATGAGCTGGCATAAACAAGGTGTTTGACTTTATTCTGACGGCATGCTTCCAGTATATGTATAAAACCTACAATGTTGCTGTCGATATAAGCCAGTGGGTTTTCAATGCTGTAGCGAACACCGGCCTGAGCTGCCAGGTTACATACCTTGTCAAATTTTTCCTTATTAAAAAGCTCAAATATTCTTTCGTGGTTTTCAAGGTTAATTCTAATGAATTTGTAGTTTGGGTAAATACTACTTTGAATGGGCAGGTCCCATTGTTCGGCATCATTGGAAATACCGGTTTCTTCGAGCCGGGCAAATTTCAACCGGGTGTCGTAATATCCGTTAATGTTATCGATACCGACAACCTCATACCCTTGTTCCACTAGTGTTTTTGCCAAATGGAATCCAATAAATCCTGCTGTGCCAGTAACTAATATTTTTTCTTTTTTGCCCATTCCTTAATTCAGAAGTCTACCTCAAATTTAAATTAGTTTATCGGAAATACTTTCTTTTTAGCCAGATATTCAAGTACAACTTCTGAATTTACACCATTATTTTCAGGTGTAAAAATCAAGTCGCTGTTTTCTGGTACATTATATTTAACATCAATGCCCGGCAGATAATCAATTAGTTTTTCTTCTGCTTTTTTATACAGTTCCGGTTTATTATTCTTACAGAAATCCAGAGTCGCATCCATATATATTAAGTGGAAATTTTTTTCTCCGACAATTTCTTTAACCTGATCTCTGATTGAGGCATCGGGTGAAATAAACGAACAAATAGTTATAACTCCCTGTTGGTTCAGAAGTTTACATACATGAGCTACACGCCTAAGGTTTTCAGCTCTGTCGGCAGGTGAGTAATCCAATTCCCGGCTCAGTCCTGGCCTTACCGAGCTTCCATCAAGCAAAACAACTGTTGCTCCATTATCAAATAATTTTTTCTCAAGAATAAATGCTAGTTCATTTTTACTTGATCCATGTAATCCTGTTACCCATACAGTAGCACCTTTTTGGTTGTATTTTTTCTCCCATTCCGATTTAGAAATTAACGCCTGTCCATGGGCAATTTTTTCTTTATCTATATCAGTGATCCGCGATGGCAGGTCCTTGCTGTCAAGTTTGTCGATAATCATCCCAACAGCACAAGTGTTTTGAGATACGGGATCTATCAGGATAAATGAACCGGTTTGTTTATTTTTTGTGTATGGATCAAAAAACATGGGCTTGGTAGTTGTAATAACAACTCGACCAATTTCATTTAACGAAAAATGGCTGACCTCCGATTTTTGCAGAGTATTAACATCAATACGGTGCCTTATCTTATCAATCCGCGCTTTGGTAGTATTTGTAGTTTGTTTGATAAAAAACAGCGTGCTGATATCCATTGGTTTTTCATCCATCCAAACAAGCGTTGCTTCAAAGTGCCTTTCTATACGAGGCATATTATCGGGATGTACCAACATATCGCCGCGTGAAATATCAATTTCATCTTCCAATTCAAGAGTAACCGATTGGGGTGGAAATGCGTAATCCAGTTCTCCTTCAAAAGTAATGATTGATTTGACCTTCGATTTTTTTAAAGATGGCAGAACCAGTACTTCATCATTTTTGCGTACGATCCCAGAAGCTATGTGTGAAGAAAATCCCCTGAAATCATTATCGGGTCGGAGTACATATTGCACCGGGTAGCGCATATCGTTAAAATTTCGGTCGCTGCCAATATGGACAGATTCAAGGTACTCAAGCATACACGGGCCGTGGTACCAATCCATGTTTATTGAAGGCTCAACCACATTATCGCCCTTTAATGCAGAAAGAGGAATAAAACTGACATCGGGGATATCGAGTTGTGTAATAAAGTTTTTATAGTCGAGACAGATATTATCATATACTTCCTGTTTGAAATCAACAAGATCCATTTTATTTACCGCAAGCACCACATGTTTTAGTCCTAATAACGAAACAAGGTAAGTATGCCGTTTGGTTTGAGTAATAACACCATTCACAGCATCAACAAGTATTATAGCCAGATTTGCAGTTGACCCACCTGTAATCATATTCCGGGTATATTGTTCGTGCCCCGGAGTATCAGCAATAATAAATTTTCGTTTGGCTGTAGAAAAGTAGCGGTAAGCTACATCAATTGTAATTCCCTGTTCCCGTTCCGCTTTTAAGCCATCGAGTAAAAGTGCGTAGTCGATTTCTTCACCGGCATGGCCCACACGTTTACTGTCGCGCTCTAAAGCTGTAAGCTGGTCTTCATATAATTTTTTACTGTCGAACAGCAACCTCCCGATTAATGTCGATTTCCCATCATCAACCGAACCCGCTGTTAGCAGCCTGAGTAAATCTTTTTTCTGGTCTTGATCTAAGAATGCTTTTATATCCATGTAAAAAAGTTAAAAGTCAATAGTGAAATTTAAATGACAGCTTTTTCTTGCTTGAAATAATTCATCATTCAACATTTAAAAATTTTAGAAATACCCTTCTCTCTTCTTTTGTTCCATACTCCCTTCCTGATCGAAATCGATAACCCGGGTAGTCCGTTCTGATTTGGTTACCGTCATCATCTCCTCTACAATTTTTTCGATTGTATCGGCTTCCGATTCAATAGCACCGGTTAATGGATAGCAACCAAGAGTACGAAATCTAACCATTCGCATTTGGACTTTTTCGTGTAATTCTGCCGGCATCCTTTCATCGTCGGCAAGAATAAGGTTTCCATCTATGTCGACAATAGGACGTTCCTTTGCATAATATAGCGGGACTATTGGAATATTTTCAAGCCTGATATATTGCCAAATATCAAGTTCAGTCCAGTTTGATATAGGGAAGACCCTGATAGATTCACCTTTATGTACTTTTGCATTGTATATATCCCACAATTCGGGCCGTTGGTTTTTGGGATCCCATTGGTGGAATTTATCACGGAATGAAAATATACGCTCTTTAGCCCTTGATTTTTCTTCATCGCGGCGGGCACCTCCAAATGCTGCATCAAACTTATACTTGTTTAATCCTTCGAGCAAAGCCTGCGTTTTCATTATATCTGTGTGAACTTTACTTCCGTGCGAAAAAGGGCCAATGCCACTTTCAAAACCCTCTTTGTTATAATGGACAATTAAATCCCATCCTTTTTCTTTTGTATACGATTCGCGGAAATCGATCATTTCCTTAAATTTCCACTTTGAATCAATATGCATTAACGGGAAGGGGACTTTTCCCGGGTAAAAAGCTTTTTCAGCAAGGCGAACCATTACCGATGAATCTTTGCCGATGGAATATAACATTACCGGATTTTCAAATTCAGCAGCAACTTCCCGAATAATATGGATTGCTTCAGCTTCTAGCTCTCTAAGGTTTGTGAGACTGTAATTTTTCATAATAAAATAAGGCCTTTTCAAGGAAGGGCAAATATATCATTTTTATTTCAGATCAATAAATCAGGAATATTGAATAATGGCAAAATTTTATGGGATTAAAATTCCCAAAAAACAGGTATCAGCCACATGGAGAGGATAAATGCAATTAGGTTGAGTGGGAGTCCTATTCGAAGATAATCGCGGAATTTATAATTTCCGATTGCTTGAACAATCAGATTTGTTTGGTAGCCAATTGGTGTTGAAAAACTTGCTGAGGCAGCTATGGCAATTGCAACAAAAAATGGCTTTGGATCAACTCCCATTTGGTTGGCTGCGGACAAGGCTATAGGGAAAATAAGGGCAGCTGCAGCATTGTTGGTTATAATTTCAGTAAACAGAGTTGTAATAAGATAAATCGCAATTAATACTCCCCATGGCCCCCAGGCTTGTGCGAAATTTACGGTTGTTCGGGCAAGGGCATCAGCAGCCCCCGAGTTTTGTAAAGCTTTACTAAGTGCCAGTGCCGAAGCAATGGTAATCAGAATATCCCAACTAATAGATTTTGTATAATTCTGATGTGGTAGTATTTTTAACCATACCATTAAAATAGCTGCTATAGCAGCAAAGTAAAACATGTCGAAAGCTATGCCATCTTTAGAAGGGAAAGAATGCCCAATAGTTGCTCCAACAATCATAAAAAGAAGGATAATAAAAGCAATCCATTTGCGCCAGGAATTATCATTGCCCTTGTGTTCGCCCATGTAAGAAGTAAGGTAGAAAATTTTTGATTCTCCCCAGTTTTTAATAAACCGATCATTGGTAAGCAGTACAACATTATCGCCGGGTTTTAATTTCAGGTTACTAACATTTGAAGTTATGCGTTCACCATTTCTGTGTATAGCCAATACTGATGCCTGGTAATGTTCAAAAAAGTTGAAATCGACAATATTATTTCCGATACCCGGAAAACGTGGCGACAAAACCACTTCATATTGTTTTAAATCGCTTTTGGGAATTCGTCCTTTTACAAGGTCAAGTCCTTTAAGTTTTATACCTTCAAGTTCAATTATATAATTTAAACTATCGGGTTTGCCTGCAACCAATAATATATCATTTTCATAAATAAAAAATTCTCCTTTTCGGGTTTCAATTAACTGTCCTTCACGTTCTATTGAATCAACCGAAAGGTTTTTAAGTTCTTTAATCCTGCCATTTCTGATTTTTTTGCCAATAAGCCCACTATTCTGAGGAATGATTAAATCGTAATAGTATTCTTTAAGGTCGGTATATTGAGTTGCAAACTTAATTTTTTTTCCGGGAAGCAACATATTTCCAAATACCGACATATAGATAAACCCGGCTGCAGCAATAAAAATCCCTACTTTTCCAAGCTCAAACATTGTAAATCCACTTAATCCGTTATCGAGCATTAAACCATGAACTACCAGATTTGTCGATGTGCCAATTAAGGTACATATGCCTCCAAAAATTGTTGCATATGAAAGTGGGATCAGGAATTTTTGTGATGAAAGGTTAAGGTTTTCTGCCCATTTTTTAATCATCGGGGCAAAAATAATTACTACAGGAGTATTATTGAGGAAAGCCGAAAGTACTGAAACCGGAATCATTAAACGTGGAAGCATGAAGGTCATCCTGCCACGGCGTTTTGGGAGGTAATAATGAGCTACCCGGTTTAGGGCACCGGTTTGCCTGAATCCTTCACTTACCAGGAAAAGGATTGCAATGGTTATCATCCCCTTGTTTGAAAAACCTGAAATAGATTCATCGGGACTGATAATGCCAATTGCCATAAAAACAATAACAGTAGAAAATAGAACCAGGCCAGGCCGCATCATTTCCTTTGCGAGGGCAACAATCATTAATACAATTGCGGTAATGACAATATAGCCTTCAGTACTCATAATCAGTATTAGCTAGGTTTAAAGTTTTGTTTATAATCTTTTATATAAACGAATCCTTAATACAAGTATAATGTTTCTTCCTTAATTATTTTTCGAAAAAAGGTTTATTAAGTTAAAAAAATCTATTGTATGAATTGATATAAATTCAGGTAAAATTCATACCTTGCAATTAAGGCATTGTTCTTCAGGTATTTAGAAATATGATATTTTCTTGATTTAACATGAATGTAAAGAGAGGATTACCAGGTTTATAAATTGAATATTAAATATTAGGTAGAGATTTGTATAAAAAAAAATAAATATTACTTTTGCACCCGCCTTTAAATAATAAAGGAATAAGGATGACTCAGTAGCTCAGTTGGTAGAGCACATCCCTTTTAAGGATGGGGTCCTGGGTTCGAGACCCAGCTGAGTCACTAGTAGGAATGAGGGGAAGCAGAAATGTTTCCCTTTTTTTGTTTTATTTGATGAAATTTTTGTTCAATTATTAATAACTGGTTTCATCCAGTTTTACTTTCCCCCTGAAAGTCCGGTAAACAAACAAAGTATAGCCTAAAACCAAGGGGGCACCAATTGCTGCAATTGTTAACATGATCTGGATCGATTTATCGGAAGAAGCTGCATTATAAATATCAATGCTGTATTTTGGGTCGATAGTTGAAAAAAGCAGGACTGGATACAATTCCACTGCTACCAGGATCAGTAATAAACTAATGGTTAGCGATGAAAAGAAAAAAGCTTTTGCAAATTTCTTTTTGCTGGCCAGGCGAGGAATGTTAGCAATACTCAGAAAAGTGAGGACAGGTAATATATACAGAACCTGGTTGTTTTGAAACCTGTTGGAAAGATGCGG
>JABMQB010000757.1 GCA_013203525.1 Mariniphaga sp. | reverse complement strand
CCTTCTGAAAGATTTTCTAAATCAGTTTGTTTAATCCACACCTGAAGTGGCAAATATTGTCCTACACCAAACAATTCATGATAATACAGAGTTACACCATATAAATACCCTTCAAGACCTAATTCATTTTGGTAAAAGAGGTTTTGAGACAGATCATCCTGTCCAAGCGTCATTACGTTTCCTCCTGTATTAAATGGTATGTTCAGGTCAACTGTTTCAGGAAATCCGACATCATTAACTTCTATATCAGCAGGTACAGAATATATTGTATATTCAACAGATTTGTTATTAGTTTCCATTTGATCTGATGAATAATCAATAACTGCATATACTTTTAGTACTTCAACTTCTGAAAATGTATAATTTATTTCAATAGTAGTTTCTTCCCAATTTTGTAATGTTAGCCCGGGTTGTTCAGCCAATTGCTCACCCATCCCGGTCATTAATTTTACTGTATATGAACTTCCCTGAACCTGATTCAACCCATAATTTCTCAAAGAAACATTAAACGTATGTGTTTCTTCTATTTTTGCAAGATATTCAAATTGAAAATCTCTGATACCCAGATCATGATCGAAATGATAAACGCTGGCATCCGATGTAATCATATCAAGGCTGCTTGTTCCAAAACTACCGGAATTATCGTTTACAAATCCTATATAATTGATCCCGGCAGCTCCGCTTATATCAATAGTTACTTCGTCCCATTGTTCCAGTTGTGAGTCAATATCTTGAATATTATGTATTTCGCCGGTGGCTCCGTCTTTCCATATTAATTTATCATTATTTGTAAAGAAAGCGCTGTTATTAATCCAAAATGTAATTTCATCACCATTTTCAATATCTAATAAAGGCGTATATAATGTATCAGATATCTCTCCAAAATAATTGTCGTCAGTTTGTGATACATAATAAAATTCACCATGAGGGGGTGGAAACCAATAATCCCTTAAAGGATAGTCATCGGCATTCCACATCTCGGGAGGGAAGACTTCACTTTCAAAACTTTCCCATAGCATATTGACAGCAACATATGATGTATGAGTGTTATTTGATAGATCTTCATCTCCACTAACAATTACTGTTGCGATAATTTCGGCAAGACCATCTGCAAAATCAAATTGTCCTATTACCAGGTCGATCGATTCGCCTGGTTCCAAACCTAATGAACCAGCCTCGTAATTACTTTGTGCTACATTATTAACTTCCCATACTACAGTTAAATCATCAAAAGTAAAATCGCCTTCATTTAATACGGAAACTATAATGTCTTCGTTACCGGTAATTGGTGAGTACCCTTCCGGACCAATTTTCGTAAGCGCCGCATCTTTTGGATCGGTTACATAATATATACTTTCAATTAAATCATTAGATGGATTGATATCACCGGTTAGCAGAAGAGTTAAAGAAATTAGATAGTCACCCTGTGTTGCGAAATTATACTGACCGACAGTGATATTTGTTTCTGATCCCGGATTTAGACTTAAACCTGTTGCCTGATATGTTCCTTGAAGAATATCATTAATTCTCCATTCAATATCTGCATTTTCAATATTGCCGGTTCCGTAATTATGTAGAGTTACAATAATATCTTCCGTTCCGGGAACAGGATTTATTCCGGTAGGATTCACAATTTCTGTAAGGGCTCCATCTATTAAAGTACTTGGAGCAACAACTACTTCGTCAACATTCCAATGATGCCAGGTACCAACATAAACAAAGGCGATATAAATATCTACTCCCTGAATGGAACTCAAGTCAACTCCATGTTCAACCCATTCCCCTTCGACCTGTAAACTTTCAGATATTTCAATAAAGTCTCCATCATTTGGATCCCCGCTTCCGAATGAAATATAAACACCGGCGAATGAATAATATTGAAGGTCAGTTGATTTCTCATAAAATGTCAATTGGTAATCTGAACTTATAACATTTATCTGCGGAGAGACCAGCCAGTTATTGCAATTATCATTACTTATTTGATGCTTGGCACAATTGCCACCTCCATAGCCTAAATTTGAGCCATATAATGTACTATGAAGCCAGTTTCCACCAAGGCTTAATTGATATATATTCCAATCCGGTGCCGGCCAGGTTTCAAAACTCTCGTTAACAGCCGTTGTTTGAGCAATAACGCTATTCATTATAATAGCAGTTATTAAGAATGCAATTAGTTTTTTCATTTTTTCTTTTTTCTTTTAATATTAATATTATTATTTGAGTTAAGCTTTTCTAACATTTTTCGTAAAGCTTCTGATTCTTCTTTTTTTCTTTTAAGAAGTTTTTCCACTTCCACATCATTTCTATTATTATTCTTTTTCGTCATTATTTTTTGCGATTTATTTTGCAATATTAATAGGTCTTTGCAGAAAAGATCTCAAATAGTATGTTACAAAATGTTCACACAAGACTATGTTTCATGTAACATTAGTTTCATAATTTTCGTAACGATCTGATTATCTATAATAATCTATAAAAATGTAATTTCTACCAAAGCGGAATTATAGCCTTAAGGGGCAATGAAAAAATCAATAAAAAGTGAAGTAATTATATCATTTTAGAAAAACAAAATATGGATAGACTGGTCTTCTATAATGAAATCCTAAATTTGTGAGAGAATAGCAACCAGATTCTCGTCTGTATCCAATTCCATTTTTTTTCTGAGCCGAAAACGTGCCATATTAATACTCCTTACTGACTGGTATGTAATGGCACATATATCTTTTGTTGACATGTTCAGGCGAAGAAACGCACAGATTTTCTTTTCATTTGGAGTTAAATCGGGAAATTTTCTATTTAAATTATTATAGAACTCAGAATGAACATCCTGAAACCTT
>JABMQB010000756.1 GCA_013203525.1 Mariniphaga sp. | reverse complement strand
TTTCACTATCCACCTTGCATTAATCCGTGATAGCTCAATGGTAGAGGTGCCGTTAATTTTTAGTTTAAACGGCGAGCCAGACCAAGTCCGCTTACTAGCGGATGCCAATACAAATCCCCAAGAAGGAGTGAAAAATTATGACAATTGCAACAGTAAAAAAAGCTACGAACGGTAAATCAGTAACTCCTGAAATGGAAGTAGTAAAACATGAATCAGTAGTGAAAGAAAACCCAATCCTTAGCCTGGAGAAACGGATTCAAAAAGTTCAAAACCTGGGTATCGTGATTGAAAAGTGAAAGAAACTGAACGATGTTAAACAAAACCTTTCAGAGCTCCAATTGGGTAACGATGGATTGAGTTCAACCATTACACTCAAGGATGTTTCTGGAAGTGAGTTTAAAACAAGCCGCAATATTGTGGTGTCAACAGTGCTGGAATCAGTGCAGGCAGTATTGGACCAGAAGATCGTAGAAGTTGAAGCACAAATCAACTTTGAATAACAGGAAGGGGCTTTCGCCCCTTTTTTGGTCACTATTAAAAACAACTATACATTTTTAATTAAAGATTTTGATAGTAGTCTATAAACCTAATTTCCTCTGGATGTTTGAATAAATGTAAAAATTATCCAGTAGGCATTTGTTTTACTGCTTACACAATAGCCATGAATTATTTTGGTAAAATGTTGCCAATTTAGATTTATCCAGAGTAGGATATTACAAAAACTTGAATTACAAAAGAATAATTACCTTTGGTTGTCCCTATATATCGTAATATTACATGTTATTTAACTTTCTGTGTAGTTTTCTGTTAACTGAGTAAAACCAAATGTTATGAAAACTTTACCAAATGTGCTCATTGTTGACGACACTAAGGCAAACCTGGCTCTTCTTGAGGTTATCTTTCGGAATGTTAAAATTAACTTGATCCAGGCGCTTTCAGGCGCTGAAGCAATGACGAAGACCGTTGGAATTGATATTGCGGTGGCAATCATCGATGCTCGAATGCCAGAGATGGACGGATATGAACTAGCATTTAAAATAAACGAAGAAAGAACGGAGAAGGTGCCAGTCATTTTCCTCACGGCATCTAATTTCAACGAAAATGAAGTGTTGAAAGGATATGAATTAGGTGCAGTTGATTATATCTTTAAACCAATTAACAAACATATCCTGACGTATAAAGTCAACATATTTCTTGATATTTTCAAACAGAAACAAACAATTAACAGGGATGTTATACTACTGAAAGAATCTGCCGATAAATTAATTAGCGCCAATAGTGCCCTTCAAAGGAGTGAAGAAAAATACAGGAGTTACATCGAAAATGCCCCGGATGGTGTTTTTGTTGTAGCCGAAAAAGGAAGATTCGTTGAAGTGAACGAAGCTGCACGGAGGATAACAGGATACTCTAAAGATGAGCTTTTAAAAATGTCAATTTCGGACTTAATTGCAGAAAAATCATATAAAGAAAGCTTGGCTCATTTCAAAGAGTTGACTAAAACCGGCATAGCAAAAGCAGATATGACGTTCAAAGATAAAAA
This sequence comes from Mariniphaga sp., assembly GCA_013203525.1. Lineage (GTDB taxonomy): Bacteria > Bacteroidota > Bacteroidia > Bacteroidales > Prolixibacteraceae > JABMQB01. The sequence goes on along the minus strand of JABMQB010000756.1, from coordinate 1,736 downwards.
CGGTAATTTATTATGGTGTTCCATACAAGCTGTTAAACTTTCTGAGAAACGATATCTTGGTTTTGCAAAAGAAATTACCGAAAGAAAGCTGACTGAACAGGCGCTTAAAATAAGCGAAGAGAAATACAAAACAATGTTAAATGCTTCTCCCGATGGGATATTAATAGTCAATCTGAAAGGAAATATTACAGAAGTATCTGAAATTGGGCTTGAATTATTGGGCGCCAATAATAAAGACGAATTGTATGGGGAACGTTATTTAAAGTTTGTTCCATCTGAAGAAAAAAACACTATTCGGAGATTAATTGATAAAACAATTAACGAAGGGATTGCCCAAAATATTGAGATAAATATAAAAAAGAAAAATCAATCTTCATTTTTAAGTGAAATTAGCTCTACTTTAATACAGGGTCCAATGGGGGAGCCATTTTTATTTATGATTACCATCCGCGATATTTCCCAACGTAAGAAATTGGAAAAAAAGCTGATTCATGCCGACCGTATGGTCAGCCTGGGAGAAATGGCCTCGGGCATCGCCCACGAAATTAACCAACCATTAAATACCATTTCATTGGTTATGGATAATATTTTATATGAGGCGGCAAAAGATGATAATAAGGGAAACAATTACCTGGAGAGAAAATCGAATAAAATTTTTGAAAATATTACACGAATTAAGAACATTATCGATCATATCAGGGCATTTTCCAGAAACCACGATAATTATATTCTGGCAGATTTTGAGATCAATCTGAGTATCAATAATGCTGTGGCAATGATAAACGAACAATTCAAACATCTGGCAATCAGTTTGAATTTGCAACTGGAGGAAAACCTGCCCTTTATTATTGGCAATACTTTTAAATTTGAACAGGTTATCCTTAATTTGTTATTAAATGCCAAAGATGCACTGCTTGAGAGAAAAAGAAAACAATTGACAGATTATGATATGTTAATCGAAGTTAAGTCTTTCAAAGAGAACGAAAACTTGATTATTGAAATAATTGATAATGGAACAGGTATTATCGAGGAAGATATTGAGAACATTATGCTTCCTTTTTATACAACCAAAGATACCGGAAAGGGTACCGGACTTGGATTGTCTATTTCGTATCAGATAATAAAAGAAATGGATGGCACAATTGAATTAATAAATAACGTATTTTACGGAACAACTTTTAGAATAATCTTAAAAATTCAAAATTAAGAATTAACATGGCAAAACATAATAAAATTGAAATACTGGTTCTTGATGATGAAAAACATTTTACAGAAGAATTATTTGAATTTTTTCAGAATTCCGGCCTTGTGGCATACGAGGCAAATATAGTGGGGAAAGCACGAAAAATATTATCCGATCATAAAATCGACCTCCTTATTCTTGATGTGCGGTTGCCCGGAATAAATGGCCTGGATATTTTAAAGGATGTAAAAATTCAATACCCAACCATGGAGGTTATTGTCGTTTCGGCTCACGGCGATATGGATACGGTGATTAAAGCCATGCGGCTTGGGGCATTTGATTATCTGCGTAAACCTTTCCGGCATATCGACATTCAGATTGCAATCGAGCGTACCCAGAAATTTCTTCAACTCCATCGAAAAATTATTCAAATGGAGGAAAAAAACTCATTAATATCAAAAAGTCTTGAAGAAAAAATAGATCGTCAATTTATCGGTGTCAGCCCTCAAATATTGGAGGTATTAGAACAGGCCATTACCGCAGCAAATTACTC
>JABMQB010000072.1 GCA_013203525.1 Mariniphaga sp. | reverse complement strand
CTCCCAAATGGCATTAATTTGACTGGACAGTAGTGTTAGCATTTATAAATATTTAGCTGTAGAGAATCGTTTATTACACAATTTCAGAGATGTGTTAGTAAATTTCTATACTTTGAAAAAAGTTGTTCAGCCAATTACATTAATTATCTGTCAAGATAACCACTGCACATTAACCAACATGATTCTTTCCGCAGTTAATGCTTCGTTTATAGTATAATCTCCTGATGCTACAATTGCGATCTCGTGGAATGAAAGTACTGGATATGGCTTACATCTCACCAATAATCTACAGGATGCAATATATCGAAAACATAAAACGTCGAGAGACTCTGACAACTTCACCAATTATATTTAACCTTTTAAAACTTGATCGCTAAAATGGCGTTTAATAAAATCAACTATGAGGTTTACTAAAATTCTGGCACGTTCTTTTATTTTCCCGTTTGTAGTAAGATTTGGAGTTGAAAAGTTGATCCGCTCCTTATCTTTTAATTCAATTCTCAATATAAATTATCATGGTGTAGTATTCAATAACGCAACTTATTTTTCACCTCGTCATGTAACTGTTAAGAATTTTGAAAGGCAGTTATCATATTTTGCCAAAGAATTTAATGTCGTCAGTTTACCAAAAGCATTCGAACTTTACCATAGTAAGAAAGTCCTGCAACGAAAAACACTGACTTTGTCCTTTGATGATGGATATAAGAACAATCTTGATCTCGCTCTGCCATTACTTGAAAAATACAAATTACCAGCTACATTCTTTATCTCAAGCATATGTGCTCAGGAAGCTCTCCCACGTGTTCTGTGGACCGATATTATCCCTACCCTATTCTATTTTAATCAGAATACTCCCATCGATATAAATGGAAAATCTTTTAATGATGTCTCCAGTCTTTCTCTTTTTATTAAACATTCATCAGTTTCTAATCAGAAACAAATTGTCAAAGATCTGAACAAAAAATATGCTATCGATGATAACCTTAAACGGTTGCCTAGTGAAATCTGGATGATGATGTCCAAAACCGATATTCAACAGTTAGCAAAATCCCGCTTGGTAAGCATTGGCTCGCACGGTCACCAACATTTCAATTTAGGTGACATCAATATTTCAGATGCCCGGCATGAAATGAAACAATCCAAAGATCTTTTGGAGGAAACGATCTCCAGGAAAGTTGACATGTTGGCCTTTCCAGATGGTAGTTATACACAGGAAGTGATCGAATCTGCATTAAATATTGGTTATAACAAATTGTTGGCAGTTAAGTTTCTTTACCAAGAAGATAAAAAGAATAAAAATATTCTTAATCGACATGGTATGGCAGCTACAACCACATACGAATCAAATATCTTTTTTCTTAACCAGGCATTTATTAATAAAGGTTACTAAATAATCTGATGAGCGAATACAATTTCAAAAGAATCAGTACAGAACGGTACAAGGATGTGGCGATATTATACTTGAAAACATTTGGCGTCAAACTATCTTTAGATGAAATCAGGAATAAGTTTGACACCGACCAATTTGGCCTATCGCATATCGGCTATATTGCCTATAATCGGGAAGGTGATCCTTCTGCCTATTATGGTGTTTTTCCAATTGTAATGACAACAGGATCTATTGACTATTTGGTCGCCCAATCCGGTGATACAATGACAGCTCCAGAACACCAACGAAAAGGATTATTTACACAATTAGCAAAGTATACATATCAATTAGCAAAGAAGGAACAAGTAAAACTCATTTTTGGATTTCCAAACAAATATTCCTATCCTGGATTCAAACACAAATTGGACTGGGATTTTACAGGACATATGCAAATTTTTGAAATATCAAACTTTTCCATACCAACGAGTGAACTTATTTATAAATACGGCTACCTAAGATCCTGGTATAAAAATAAATGCAAACAAATTCTTTCCCCGCATTTAATTGATTTAGCAGATAAAAATATTAGTTGTTTTTCTCATGTTTCCGAAAACAGTAATATTAAAAAAAATCGGACCTTTTTTGAGTACAAAATCAATACCGGAAATTGTTTTCTATTGAAAATTGATAAATTCACACTATTGGTTAAGCCACATTCGCACTTGCTAATCGGCGATGTAGCATGGTTTGATATAACTCAAACAGCGTCCTTTATTAAAACGCTTAAGTCTCTTGGGCGCAAGCTTAACTCAATGAAAACAGTTCTCTCCTTAAGTGAAAATCATTGGCTATTCACTTATTTAATAGACTATGGCCTTCAAGCAAAACAAAGCTTGCACATCGGATTCCTATCAATTGATCATTCTGTTTCGTATAATAGTATGGAATTTATCCGCGCTGATTATGATACATTTTAAGAAGTCAAAGCCATATCATTTGAATCATCAATAATGATAAACAATATCAATTAGAATGGTTTATTAGTGCAATTTAAGTAAGAATTGAATGCTGGTGATTGATTCTTTGGATTAGCCAGTCAAGTTTAATATTTTTTTAATTCGAGTAGGCATTTCCTTTCAAGGAATAACCTTAAAATTTGGCGCACACCTGTAAAATACTTCATTAATGGACGTCCCGACATGCTGTATTCTTGCCTAATAATTTTATAGCCAGCTCTCTTAATAAGATTTTTTAATTCAATATTGCTAAATTCATGAAAATGAAATTTATACCACATAAAGTGTGGTCGTCTTTTTGGCGTACTCAAATACAATGTTCCTTGATTTGATAATACTTTATTGATTTCCAATAATAAGTTTAATGGATTAAACAAATGTTCTATGACTTCAAAACAAAAGACTGTATCATAATTTCCATCCAATTTACCAACGTCCAGATCTATACTGGTTTGTTCAATTGCAATATTATATTTCATTGATATTTTATCTGACAATGGATTTAATTCACCAATATCTAGTACTGCCCCAAAATCATTCTTCTCCCCAATAAAACTTACAATTGACTTCAGATCCTTTTGAGATTGAAGCTCCCCATTAGATTTTTCAAAGTGATTGGCGTACGGACTTAATACTTTTTGATTATTCATTTTAATCTACTGTTAGATTTTTTTGGTTAGCGCCGATTACTTGTCCGATTTACTAAATACGAGCATTTTTCTTATTTAGTTAGATTTTCTGTTTAAATTAATAATAGCACCTTTTAAAATTTCCAGTTCCATGTTAACAATTAGTTTATGGGAACATTTTTGTAAAATGTGATTGCGAGCGTTTTGAGACATCTCCATGAATTGTTTTTTGTTAAGAACCAGTTTATTAACGGCTTGAGCTAAAGATTTAAAATTATTCTTTTTGAATAAATATCCATCAACTCCATCGCGTACAAATTCAGGAATTCCTCCAACATCAGCTGCAATTACTGGCATACCGGTAGCCATAGCTTCACACATTGCTAAACCTTGTGTCTCTTTTCGACTTGGAGCAATAAAAATACAGAATTTATCATAATATTTCGGGAGTTTATCGTGATCAATAGTATCAGTAATAATTTGTGAATTTGATTTTAATCTTCGAATTAAAGCTTGATAACGCGACACTAATCTTCCCTTACCAACAATCACCAAATGTACATTTGTTAGACCAGAAAAAGCTTTGATTGCAATATCAATTCCATATTTAGTATTATCTAAGTTTCTGAGAGAAATAGCCATGCCATCGGGTATTCTTAATCTGTAATTAAATAAATCACAGTCTATTGGATTAGCAATAATTACGGAATTACGATATTTGGCTAATGTTTGTTTTTCAGCATTCTTACGTAACCAATCAGATACGAATACAGCCGTATTGATTGATAATAAAAATTGTCGTACACATAGTTTTTGATATAGTTCACGTGGTAACACGACTAATCTTTTTTTTAAAAAATCAATTGCATTCTTTGCAGCACCTAGCCTGAAGTTCCATAATATTTCATGACCATGTAACCATGCGACTTTGGGGAATCGTAAGCTTTTTACTAATGAAATAGATTTATAAGTAGGATAATGTATTGCGATTACATCAGGTTTGAATTCAACAATAATCTGCCGAAGAGATGACTTGTTGTTTTTCTCAATATCTATGTTATCAAGTGTATATTTACCAGTTACTTTAGATAAAACAAACACTTTTACTTTCGCGTTAGCTTTCTGGTATAATTGTGCCCTTACATGAACAAAAGCATAACTATGGCTATCTTTTGTAGGGTATGCTGGACTAATTATAGCTATTTTCATATTAAATAGAATTTCGAGTGATCATTAGATTTAAAGTGACACTCTTATCACTTCGAAGGCTTCGGCATATTTTGACTTATTTTGCCCTCCTCTAAGTAGAGCCAAATTTCTCATATTTTCTCCGCTGGCGTAGTGACGAAATTGCTGTGATTTATAACAATCAATAGCTGCAATTTTGGAATTCAAATTATCCTCAGATATTTCGAATAATCCTGAAGCATTGAAAGATATATTATTCCAGGGTAATTCGTACCCAAATATTGTATTGTACCGAAATGACCGTAAACTTTCAATATAAATAGTATGATGATCTTGATGAATATCTGTACTTGAGGGCGTTAAAATGAGATCAGGCTTAATCAGTTTTCCCAATTTAACTAAATCTTCTAGAATATCTTGCCTATATTGTGGAAAATGTCTTACTTGAAAGGAAAACTCATAAATATTCTTTCGTTTAATCCCAAGTATATCCAACGACTTGCACATTTCTGTCCTCAGAATTGTTCTAGGTAATCCAACTGGGACAGATTCTTCGCAAATGGAGAAAGTAGCAACATAAACTGTAGAATTATCTTCCAGCAATCTGCTAATCAAACCGCCACAACCAAACTCTATATCATCTGTGTGCGGTGATAACGCGAGCACTGTTTTAAATTTCATTTTAACTCCATTAATTTGTTTTGAATTGCTTATTATCAGAAATGTTGCCTGATGACAGGTAATAGACTTATGCTGTTTTGGTCTAATATTACAATATCTTGAATTGCCCACTCTGGATTGTAGGTAATATGCATTTTTTTTTGCTCTTTGATATCTAAAAATGTAAGTTGGCTACGATTTGAATCAACAGTAATAATAGTTTTATCAGACACACAGCTTGTTTGTAGCCATTCTAGATCCTCCATAGAATCAGGTTTTCCTGGTTCTTTACGAAATGAAAGTTGAATCTGCTTTTTTGAATCGAAAATAATTATCTGACCGTGAGCGGTATCAGTTACAATATATGTATTTGAATATGTTGAACAACCATGAGGTTTTGATAAACCTTTAATAATATTAATCCAAGAAAGATTATTTTTATTAATCCTAATTACTGAACCAGAATGAAATAGCGTGGCTAATATATCTCCATTGGAATCATATTCAGCTGTATTTATAAACGCAGTTCTCATCGCCGTTGGTAAATGATCATTTTGAGGATTAGTTATTAAGTTGTAATCGATTCCGTTTTCTATAAATATCTTAGCTTTCTGTTTAGAGCGAGTCAATCGAAATTCCACATTATTAACGGGATCAAAACCAGTATCAAATCCATTTTCCCATGCTAGCCACTCCCATATACATTCCCCATTTTCTAGCTCAAATTCCAAAATAATATCGAGACCAGAACTTGAAACAAGTATCCGGTCACCTTTGTTATTAAACCGAACTGTATGAATATAGGATAGCCAGGGGTGATCTATTGTCATAGGTAAGTTTGAATTCTTATTAAAAACATAAATACGATTTTCTGATGATATGGAAATCTGCCGATCTATTATATCAATACCACGTGGCTCCCTTAATTTTGCAATAATACTCTGGTGCATAATTATACCACGCTCAATGGATAAGAGTACCAATCCCCCGATGCTTGGAGCACGACGACTGACACTCCCTGTTTTACTGCGCTGTCTGGAATCTAAATATCGTTTTCTGATTGACTGAAGATCAAAACTTTTTACCGCAACCAGCAAATCAACTTTTTTAAATGCCGAAATATCAGTATCAAAATCGGTCAGGCTAATCTCATCAATTTGTTTCATTATTGCATAATTCATTTATTAAATTCGATAACGATTTAGTTTGCTGACGTCGTTCAAATTGATTGATTGCTCGTTTTTCAGGTATTTTCTCCTGTAGTAAATCATCCCGCCAAAGTTGATACAATAATTCGATCTTTTTCTTTAATGCAAATTTGTTATCGGGATTTATCATTTTTCCGGCAACCGATTTAAGTAAAATCTGCGATGCATCGCCATCGACTGGACCAATTGCCAAAATGGGGCGCTGGGCAGCCAGATAATCAAATAATTTACCTGTAATAATACCACTATTTCCAACAACGTTCGGCACAATAAATAATAAAACAGAAGCTTGCTGCATATACGAGATTGCCTCATGATGTGGTACATAATCTTTTTGGTCAATATGTTTAGATAATCCACTGGATTGGATTGCTTCATTGACTTTAGTATGCACATTTCCAACAAATAATAAGTTCAGATCATTACTGAATTGTCTATCATCTGCAATCAATTCTGATAGCGACAGCCATAAGTTTTCAATACTCTGGTTGGACTTAAAATTTCCAATATACGCAATCTGGAATTTAGGATTATCTGTATTCGATATTTGCTCAGGAAAATCTTCAGCATCAAACCCGTTGAATATTGTCACTACGCTATTCTGAATATTTGAAAGTTGTAATTGCCGGGCCAAAAATGGACTGACAGTGATAACTCGATTTGCGGATAAAATAATTTTTCGCTCCAAGTAGGAATCGATCTTTTTTGTTAATGCACTTCGTTTTTGATTCATATAATAAAAGATCTTGGTCCAGGGGTCTCGAAAATCTGCTATCCAGGGCAAATGGAATTTATTTTGTAGTCTTAAGGCCGATATATGTAACGAGTGAGGAGGACCAGTTGATATAATTGCTTTAATATTCTCTTTTTCAATTAATCGTTTGCCACATCGATAAAAAGGATTAATTAAAAATAAACGACCATCGGGAATGAAAATATTCAGTCTAATCCAACTGAGAATTTTATTAACGAATGATTTATTTGACTGTATTAAATAACCAACTGGAATTCTTTCTTTTTTTTTCTGCCTCATAAAAAATCGAAATGAATTATATGGTTCCCAACCATTGATTTTGACTACATCAATTTCATCGGAAATTTCATCAGTTAGAGAATAATCGTATGCAGGATAATCGCCATTCTCGATTGTTAGAACGTGGGGCTGTATGCCAAATTGGGGTAAATATTTGACAAATTTTAATATTCGTTGCACTCCCGGACCACCTGCGGGCGGCCAATAATATGTTATAATTAGTACGGGGATCATTTAGTTAAAACGTAGATTGTGCCTTGGGTTAAGAATTCCCTTAAAACCGGGATGATGGCCAACCGATTTCTTCTTCTGCGCCATCCAAATCTCATCTCGTATCCAGGTCTAATGATATAATAATTTTCTGATAATAAATAAAAACCGGCCTGACTAAATATACGGCGACAATAGTTAACCGATAATCGTGTTGATTTTATTATCAATAGATTTTCAATTACTGCGGGCTTCTGATCCAGCATCTGTAAGTAGTATTTGTATAATCTGTCCGGTAACAAATAGATATACGGTAGTTTACCAATTTTCTTGGTTATTACTTGCTGGTGCCCTGCATAAGCAGAATATTTTGCGGGAAAAGATAAAAATATACGACCGTTAGTTTTAAGTAAGCGGAAGAGTATTTGCAGCAGTAAAATCTTATCATCTAAATGCTCGACTACATCCCTAAGAATTATATAATCAAATTGACCAGGAATTTCCCGATTATAGGTGTCCGGATCTAAAACATCACCATGGATTATTTTTATATTAGTAGAAGTATTTTTCTGTGATGCAGTTTTTTGGCGACTTGCAGAATATTCAATACCATAGCAATCCGCACCTGAATCAGAAAATGTTTTCAGCCCACCACCTTCGGCACAGCCAATTTCCAGAACTTGCTTACCTTCATATGATTCTGAATCAAAAAATTCTCGAATGATTTTTTCAGAATACCATTTTTGTTCGTCGAACATTCGCTGGTGTCGTTGGTCCAATTATTCAACCAATTCTTCAATTAATTTTGCATAAGCAGACCACGAGAGACGTTCCTTGTAAGCTGCTATATTAGCGTTGAAATCTGTCACTTCCCGATCCTTGAAATAAGTAACAATACCTTCGCGGACCGCTTCGGGTCCCTGTGTTACAACATAGCCTGTTTTACCGTTATCGATTATTTCAGGTAAACCTCCAACATCACTGACAATTACGGGACAATCAAAATGATAGGCGATCGAAACAATTCCACTTTGAGTGGCAGTGCGATATGGCAATACAACCACATCCGCTGCCGAAAAATACAAGTGTATATCGGTGTCTGGAATGAAATCCATTCTTAAATCAACAAGGTCTTCAATTTCCAATTGTTTGATTAAATCAGTATATTTTTCAGTATTCTCATAACATTCGCCAACTGCCAGCACCCGAAAATCCTCAAGAATTGATCTCAGTTTCGGGATTGCTTCGAGCAGTACATCCAATCCTTTATAGTGCCTGATAATACCAAAGAATAAAATCAGTTTCTCGTGTCGGAAACCCAATTGTTTTCTTGCCAATTCTTGATCAATTTTATCACCAAAAATATTATACAGCGGATGTGGTGAATATCGATATCTGGCATTGGGATATAGCATAAGCAAATCTTTTTCAACAGCCCGGGACATAACCATAAAATAATCTGCCTTATTAAAAAGATAACGCGTGATGGGCTGGTCAAACCAGTGCTGTTCATGGGGTATAATATTATCGCAGATTACCAGAATTTTTGTTTTCGATCTGGCTTTGATCAAACGGGCGACCATGCCAAGTGCGGGCGCAAAAAAGGGCATCCAATAGCGGAAAATAACCAGATCTGGTTCCAAGACATTTATTCTTCGAGCTGTCTTTATCCAGGAGAAGGGATTGATCGAACTTATCAGGCGATCTATTTCTTCATCCGCAGAATCATGATCAGGTTTATACTGACTCTTACCCGGGAAAAACAGCGACGGATACTGGGTAGTAAAATTAATTGCATGAACTGTATGAATAAGTTTCAGTTCAGCAGACAGAGCGGCATTGAAATCTGCGATTCCCCCTCTGTAGGGAGGAAAAGTACCAACAATAACAATATTCATTTAAAAATATTATCGATCATCTATTATGATGATATTGAGCTAGATGGCCTATGTCGATACAGCTCATTCACCGTCAATAACCATTTTAACCCGATCTTCCCGCCCCTGGGTAGACAGGGCAATCATTTCGCCCAACAGACAAAGTGATATGAACTGGATTCCAATAACAATCAGCATGACTCCAAACATTAGCAAAGCCATATGCTGTTGGAAAGCATGACCCACAACATATTTCAGATACAAAACATAAATTCCCGCCAAGAAGCCAACTGCCAGACCCAACATCCCGATACTGCCAAATAAATGCAGTGGGTGTTGGGTAAACCGTGATAGGAACATAATCGTTATTAAATCGAAAATACCATGGGAAAACCTGGCGCCTCCATACTTGGTAACACCATGAATTCGAGGTCGATGATTGACAATGATTTCGCTGACACGGAACTTCTTTTGTCCGGCCATTGCCGGTATATAACGGTGTCGTCCACCATAAATATCCAGAGATTTTACTACTGCTTTGCGATACATCTTCAATCCGCAGTTAAAATCATGGATTTTAACACCGG
>JABMQB010000755.1 GCA_013203525.1 Mariniphaga sp. | reverse complement strand
TTTAATATTGAACATTATCTAATTTCAAAAAGTCTTTTAATATGAAAACAAAATTATTTTTTCTGATTGCAGCATTTTTTCTGATTTCATTGAATTCAAATGGTCAATTCGACGGTAAAAAATATGAAATAAAAATGACAGCAATGGATCCTATTCATATTGAATTCCGAGATACAAGGTATGTATTACACACACCGGACCAGTTGATATTGATAAAAGGTGTATATGAGTTAAAAGGTGATACAATTTTTTTGAACGATGTTTCTGGTGTAATGGCCTGTCCATCAGACAAAAAAGGAACGTACCTGTTTAAGTATGAAAATAAGGAAATGAAATTAACCTTAATTGAGGATCAATGCCCGGCTCGTGCAAGTATTTCTGAAAACAAATGGAAAGAAATCGAAAAAAAGAAACCTTAATCCTAAATCATAATAAAAAAATAACCAGAGGTTTTATCCCCTTAACTTATTCTTTTTAATTCGTGAACTAAAGGCATAGTTTTTGAGGTATTTGTAGTTCATTATAAAAACTAACAATGAATTTAACGAATTTAAAAATTGCATTTCGCAATATCATAAAAAGCAAAACAGAATCAGCTATAAGTATTTTAGGTTTAGGGATTGGATTTGGGGCAATAATGCTATTGGTTGTGTTATTAATCCACGAATTTTCTTTTGATAAATTTATTCCAAATCATCAATTAGCATATCGGGTAATTCAGGGGGACGAGTGCCGGACGCCTTTTCCTCTTGGCAAAAACATTAAAAATGATATACCTGAGGTTGATAAATATTTCAGATATTATCAATCCAATGAAATTCAATTAAAAGATAAAAACGATCAAATACTCAGGGAAGATTTTTTTGCTTTTTCAGATGCTAATATTTTTGATTGCATTGGTATAAAATTCAGGTATGGGATTCCTGCTTTATCCAATTCAGAAGTTGCAATATCAGAAACAATAGCAAAAAAATATTTTAATTCTGATAATGCAACAGGGAATATATTGATAATAAAATTAAATGAGGAATTTCTGAACTTAACAGTTTCAGGTGTTTATAAAGATTTTCCATCCAATTCAACTTTGCATCCGGCATTTATTGCCAATATCGAATTATCAGAAGAAGTTTTTGGGCAATCGATGAAAATGTTTGGTGAGTATGGAACCACCCAAAGTGAATATAAAAGTTGGGATAAAAATTATTTTTATACATATCTTTTTTTGAATCCGGGAACCAATGCTGATGATGTATTGGAGAAAATTCAACCATATACTGAATTGCTGGATGAAGCCAAATGGGAAGATGCAGAATTTAGCCTTCAACCTATTTCTAAAATTTATTTTAAATCAAACGAGCTTTCCGGAAATGTGTATAACAGGGTAGGAAATGCAGATGAACTAAAATATTATTTAGCAATCGCATTGGTAATTTTATGTATCGCGGTTATCAATTATATATTTTTAACCAAGGCGAAAATAATTAACCGCTTAGTAGAACTGGGAGCGAAAAAAGCCATGGGAGCCACTAACAATATCATTAGGAAACAGGTTTTATTTGAAGCTAATTTAATTTCTATATTAAGCCTTCTTCCGGCATTTTTGATAATAATCCCGGGAATACCATTTGTAAATTCCACTTTAGGGAAAACCGTAGGAAATGAAGTCTTTTTATTAATGCAAACATGGTTATTTCTTTTACTGATAATTCTTTTAACCGGTACTATATCAGGATTTCTGATTGGAAATAGTATTTCACGAACTTCAGTTGTTTCATTATTAACGGGGCAAATAAAAAGGTTAGGAAAAAAGAGAAGTTGGAATAATTCATTTTTAAGTTTTCATTTTGCCATTTTTATTGTATTAATTGTAAGTGTTTTAACCTTTAAAAAACAGATAAGTTATTCATTAAACAATTTTAAAGCTATTAGCCCGGAAAACATATTGGTTTGCGATTTAAATACTCCTGAGTTGCAAAAACAGTTTGGTGTTTTCAGGAATGAATTGGAAAAAAATCCAGCAGTTTTAAAAGTTGCCGGATCATCATTTATTCCACCTTTTAATTCTTTTTTGCCAATCAAATTGAAAACTGCTGGGGAAGTTGTACGATTTGATGGATTAATAATGGGTGAAGGAATGATTGAATTGCTTGAAATGGAAGTTATCGATGGAGAACCATTTGGTGAATTTCAGCAAGGTCAAACAAATCTGATAATTAATGAATCATCAGCCCTTGAATATGGAATAAAAGCTGGAGAATTACTTAATGGATTTACTGTAAGAGGAATAGTAAAAGACTTTAGTGCCCATTCAATGCACTCACTTATACAACCCATGGTAATTCTTCAACAAAATCCTGAAAAAATGCGATTAATGGCAGTAAAAACAAATGGGATAAATGATTCATCGGTAATATCAGAAATTCATAATCTTTTTAAACAAATTTCTCCGGAAGCATTTATTAATATTAATTATTTGACTGATGGGATTAATCAGTTTTACGAACGGGAGCAAAACCAGTCGCGGTTAATCGGCATGTTTTCGTTGCTGGCAATTGTTTTATCTATTATGGGCCTATTTGGGATAGTGTTAATTACAATCACCAAACGAACAAAAGAAATTGGTGTTAGAAAAGTAAACGGAGCCGGAATTTTTGAAGTAATGGCAATGCTCAACAAAGATTTTTTGATTTGGGTAGACGTTGCATTAGTCGTTTCTATTCCATTATCATATTATGCGATGCTTAAATGGCTTGAGAATTTTGCATATCGAACAAGCCTGAGCTGGTGGATATTTATTTTTGCCGGTGTTTTGGCTTTTTTGATTGCAACAATTACAGTTAGCTGGCAAAGTTGGAAAGCGGCAAGCAAAAATCCGGTTGAAGCACTTCGGTATGAATAAAGCAATTTTTTAGCATTCTGGAATTACTATTTGTTTGACAAAAAATCATACACTATATGTAAAAAAAATTGACAATTGTAAATTTTAGGTATTTACACTTTGTTGAATTACAGTACTTTACAAAACAGGCATTTAAATTGATTAATCTGTAGAAATTAATTTGATAATATAAATGTTTGAATTATAAAATTAGAGTTATTTTTCGTTTTGATTCAAGCAATTAACTAC
>JABMQB010000754.1 GCA_013203525.1 Mariniphaga sp. | reverse complement strand
AACTATTGCAAAAAAGTAAGAAGATATTTCTAATATGAGTATTAACAGAGAAAAACTTGGGTATCAGGAAGGGATTGTTTCAATTATCGTTAATATAATTCTTTTCTTCTTAAAATATTGGGCAGGGATTGTTTCTGGTTCCATTGCACTTATTGCCGATGCATGGCATACTTTATCCGACTCAATCAGTTCTCTAATTGTGATTATTGGAGTAAAGCTTTCATCACAGAATCCTGATAAAAAACATCCATTTGGGCATGGCCGCTGGGAACATATTGCCTCATTTTTTATCGGTTTTTTGCTGGCAATTGTTGCATATGATTTTATGCGGAAAGCAATTGACCGTATAAGCACACATGAATCAGCAAATTTTGGAACGATAGCCATTATTGTAACTATTTTATCTATTCTTATAAAGGAAGGATTAGCACAATATGCTTTTTATATCGGGGAAAAAACGGATAATACATCAATAAAAGCTGATGCCTGGCACCACCGAACTGATGCCTTATCTTCATTAATTGTTCTGGTTGGAATTTTACTGAAAAACTATTTTTGGTGGATTGATAACGCACTTGGAATTATTATTTCTCTGATGCTGTTTTATGCCGTTTTTGAAATTATAAAAGATTCAATTAGTAAATTATTGGGTGAAAAACCTTCGGAAGAACTTATGGAAAAAATCAAGGATATTGTTAATTCATCTTCATATCCTGGTTTAAATCCTCATCATTTTCATATCCATCATTACGGGACACACAAAGAACTTACTTTTCACATAAAACTTGATAAAACCAAAGATATTGACACCGGGCACAGAATTGCCACCGAAATTGAAACTGAAATCAGGGAAAAACTTTATATAGAATCTACGATTCATGTTGAACCCGTGGAGGTAAAACATTAATACCAGTAAAAAAAAACTTGGTTTACTTCTTACTAAAAAGATATTTAAATCCAACAGAAAGCGTATTTACCAAATCGAAATCGTCAGTTACTCCAACCATTCCATTATACTCTCCGGTTAAATACAAGTTTGGCAACTGGTTAAAAGGATTTATTTGAATTCCCAGCGGGACATTAATGCTTGCCCAACCAATCTCGTTTGAAAGCAATGGAACGCCAATGCCCAGGCCTGAATACAAACTGGCCTTTTCCTCACTAACAAGTTTAAAACAATAATATGCCTGAGTAATACCACGATCGGCATAACTCCATGCCGAATGCATGTATGACGTAGTATTAATCCTAAGTTCCCACCAATGATTTTGTGCCGGGCTGGTCGAAATCCCCATAGTATTCCCATCGTAATAATAATTGATGGAAAATTGCGCTTTTATTGAAAATGAAAAAGCTGCTAAACAAAATAATAGAACTATTTTTTTCATAATTATTGATTTAGGATGAATATTCCCTTGTTGGTACAAAACCAAATATTGTTATCCGGATCTACTTTGGCTGAATAAACAAAGGCATCAAAAAGATCCTTATTACCAGAATGTTGCCACTTTTTGCCATCGTATACAAAATAACCACTGTTACCCTCTTTTGTTACTCCCTGAGCCCATATATAATCACGTTTATCAACAAACATCCGGTTTAATGCATCTGAATCAAATTCAGTTTCAATAATTTCCCAATTACCATCCCTATAAATAAAAATGTTGTCTTCATAACATCCCCGGCACGAAGACAATGAATGATCGGTAGCAACAACTACCTCTGAACCGGAAGTTATATCCATCGAAGCAATCCAGTAAAAACTCACATCGCCTCCCAGTTTATACCAGTTATTTTTATTATCAATTTTGAACACTTTAGCCTCTGTAACAGTTCCTCCGGAAAAACAAAAAACATTGCTGTTGTTATCCACTTGAATACCTAAAATCAAATTCCGATTTGATATAGAATTTTCCGGTGTATAAAGTTCAAATTGTTGTCCGTCGAAATGCATCAATCCACCTATCTGATGTGCCGAACAACTAAACCACAAACTGCCATCAGGTGCTGCTTCCACATCTATAATTAAATTACGGGGAAGCCCTGAATTTTCCATTGTGTAGTAAATAAACTTTTCATTTTCGAAACAAGCCAGGCCTTTTTCTTTGGTTCCAAGCCAAATTTTTCCAGCATCTCCCACGGAAATATCCATAATTTCCGAACCGGCCTTATAAGTTTTTATTTTACCATTTTTATAACGGATCAGGTCACTACCGGAACCAATCCAGGCATTCCCATCCAAATCGAAATCTATACATGAAATTACCTTTTCTGAAAATAT
Source organism: Mariniphaga sp. (assembly GCA_013203525.1). Taxonomy (GTDB): domain Bacteria; phylum Bacteroidota; class Bacteroidia; order Bacteroidales; family Prolixibacteraceae; genus JABMQB01. Next base: position 10,127 of record JABMQB010000754.1, on the reverse strand, counting down.
CCTTTCTGAAACTGAAAAGTTAATCCGGGCTGAATAAAAATCTGCAAATTCGTCTCTATAGCAGGAAATCAGAATAAAAAACAGAAAAATAAGGATTAATCGCGATTTCATAAAAGTTTGGTTTTAACATTTAAGACCAAAATAATAGCTAATTAGTTGCGTCAAGGGTGGCTTTTATAGTCGTGCTACCACTTCGAGTGGTGGTACGACTTACAGCTATCATTAATTTTTTTCAAACACCTTTTCCCCTCCAATCCATGTACTCACTACTTTTGCATTCAACACATCTTTACGACCTGCTTCCATTAAGTCAGTATCAAGAATAACAAAATCAGCCCATTTCCCGGTTTCAAGGCTGCCTTTTTCGTTTTCCTCGAATGAAGCTTTAGCGCCCCAAATAGTTATTGAGCGAAGTGTTTGTTCACGGGTCAAACCTTCATCAATTTGCCAACCACCTTCAGGCCATCCTTTTGCATCAGTACGAAAAGCCGAAGCATAAAATGTCAGCAAAGGATCGATTTGTTCAACCGGAAAATCGGTACCATTTGGAAGCCAGCCCAATTGATTTAATAATGTTTGATATGCATAAGCACCCTTTATTCTGTCTACTCCAACACGATCTTCAGCCCAATACATGTCGGATGTACAATGAGTTGCCTGTATGGACGGGACAATTGAAAATTTTCCGAATTTTTGAAAATCATCGGAATGAATAATCTGTGAATGCTCAATCCGCCAACGACGGTCATTTTTTTCTTTCAAAACTTTACCATACATATCAAGCACAAGCCTGTTTCCTCCATCTCCAATTGCATGGGTCGCTACAATGTAATTATTATCATAAGCCAGTTGGCAAATCTTATCATAATATTCCTTATCGGCCATTTGCGAACCACTATTACCGGGATCATCAGAATAATCTTCAAGCATTAAAGCCCCCCGTGACCCCAAAGCGCCATCGGCATAAAGTTTAATTGTATTAACCATTAAGCGGTCGGTTTTATAAATTCCGGTTTTAACAAAATGGTCAAAGTTATCCTCTGAAGGACTTAACATAGCATTAATCCTCATTTTCAGGCTACCATCATTTTGTAATCTATCCATTAATAAAACGGTTGATTTACCAACTCCACAATCGGTGACCGAAGTTAGGCCAACTTCAAAACAATTTTGCTGTGCTGCCAATAATCCTTTTGCCTGTTGTTCGGAAGTAACATCGGGAATATACTGCATTACCAATCCTTCTGCCCTGTCGATTAAAATTCCGGTCGGTTCACCATTCTTCACAATAACTTCACCCCCCTGAACTTTCAAGTCCGTTGTAACTCCGGCTATTTCCAGTGCTTTTGAATTACACCAACCTGCATGCCCATCAACACGAACAAGATAAACTGGTATGTCTGGAAATAATTCATCCAAACCTGCTTTATCAGGAAATTCTTTTACCACCCAATCATTCTGATCCCAACTTCTGCCAAGAATCCATTCTCCACCAAACTTTTCATGATGTTCTTTTAGAATTTGATATATCTCTTCAGGGCTTTCTGTCCCTCGTAAATCAGCATATTGCAGAAGATTCATTCCATAACCATTAAAATGACAATGTGCATCGTTAAGCCCTGGATAAACAAACTTACCGGAAGCATCAATAATGACTTTAGAATTATACTTTTCTGAAATTTCTTTAACATTTCCAATTGCTATAATTTTACCATCCTTCACAGCAAAACTTTCAGCAACTGAAAATTTTTCATCTACCGTGTAAATCTTTCCATTCTTTACAATCAGATCGACTGTTTCCTTTTGGCTACATGAATTCATTGATATAAAAATAAAAACGATAAATACTAAACCCGAAAATTTGTCCATTTTATTTTGATTTGATACCATTGTAAAAATAAATAAATTTAGTAACCAATGAATGTTGTTAATGGGCTTAGGTGCCTTTTTCACCTCTGTATCTGGAATAGCCATTCATAATTTTGCCATTTGTAAGCATATCGACAACCTGAAGGCCTGCTTGCATCGAGGGCCAAATGCCATGTGAAAATTTTGGTTGAAAAAGTCCTTTGATGGGCGTACGGGTTTTAAGCCGTTTTAAGCCAAAATTATCAGGATATGGTGCCATATCGTAATTCGATCCGGTTGGTGTTCCTATATAGCGCTCAAAGGTTGCTGGTGTTGCAATATTGGTATAAACTATATAGTTGCTTAAACCGGGAATCAAATATTTTTCAACTTTATCAATATAAAAATCTGCAACTTTTTGTTTTTGAATTTCATATTCTGAATAATCAGTTTCCCTTAAAATTTTCCAGTTTTTCATTGGCATAGGAACTACCCTGATTATCAAAACCGGTTTCCCGCCAGTAGTTAGCGATGGACAAATTACCGCACAATGAAATTCATTTTCATCTAGCTTATATTCACCCCGATCGAATTCTTTAAAAAAATTTTCAAAGGTATCACCTTCGGTTGTAATAACATTATAACCACAGTCAAAACCCATTTCTTTTAAGTTAACATCTGAATTTAATCCCAGGCTGATTATAAATGCCGATGAAGACATTCTTACCTCGTTGGCTTTTTCTGCATACTTTTTATCAACCTGCTTCATAATATCCAATCCAACTAATTCTTTCATTGCAACTTTTGTATCAGCCGTTGTAACAACATTATTGGCTTCCAGTATTTTACCATCATCAAGCATAACACCAGTAGCTTTATTATTTTTTACCAAAATTTTTTTCACTTTTGTATTTGTTTGCACCTTACATCCCAATTCTTCGGAACGTTTTTTTAATACAAGGGGCAATCTGATAAAACCTTTTTCAGGGCAATAAGATCCAATCAGGGAAGTATTCATTGCCCCAACTGTCATCATTGCAATAGCTCGTCCAGCAGGCATGCCACTAAATGAAGCAAATACATCAAATATTTCCTCTAAACGGCCATCCTTAAAACCAAACTTTTTAAGATATTCTTTGAATGTTTTTTTGCTATTAATGACAGTTTTGGGGCATTTAATTAAAATGCGAATTAAATCAGGAATCGTTGGTTCAAGTTTTAAATATTTCAACTCATCGAACATCGATGCGGAATATGAAAAAAACTTATTTATTGCTTTTACTTCTCCCGGAAATTCCTGAACAAGCGACTCCCTAAAATTATCTAATCCGCATGGAATTCTATATTCTTTTGTATTTCCATTTTTCACCAAAAAAATCCGTACATAATAACCTTGAAATTTTTTTAATGAAATGTTGATTCCAAAATAATTAAAAAGATCAATGGGATCGGAGATAATTTGGGCAGTATCAAATAAAAATCCCTTGCGCCTGAAAGAAGTCACCATGCCTCCAACAATGCTGTTTTGTTCTAATAACAACACCGGATTTTTGAAAACATCCACATTTTTTGCATAGGCAATAGCGGTACTAAGCCCGGTAATTCCGGCTCCAACAATAATTAAAGAATATTTATTGCTTTCAGACAAAGGCTATATAACTTTAACAATAGACACGCCTGTTTTTAATCCTTCCGATTTTGCTGATACTTCGATTTCTCCTCCCTTTTCGTTAGACCGAATTATTATTTGACAACGTCCACGGAAGGTTTTTACTGCAGGCCATTGAAAACTTTTCATATCTGCAGGATTTCCATTTGCAACTGCCTGTAATTTACAATTTCCTTTAATATTAAAATCAACAGGAATTTCGGCATTTGGAACCAAAAGCCCGTTTTCATCCACAACTTCAATATTAAAATATGCCAGGCAATCGGAACTGGCTTTTACCTGATCCTGTTCGGCAATAATTTTTAATGCTACGGGTTTACCCGTTGTTTTTAAACTTTGCCGAACAATTTCTTTTCCATCATTTATGCCAATAGCAACTAATTCTCCAGGCGAGTACGGAACTTCAAATTTTGCTGTTAAAGCTGCTATTTCCCTCGACTGCATAGGATTTTGCATCTGTGTTACAGAAGGGGTTTCTTCCGAAATAACTTTAGAGCCAATAACTTTCCCATTCAACTCCAGCCGAACCTCATTACATCGTGAATAAACTGAAACCTGCAATGGTTTTCCTTCATTTCCTTCCCAATTCCAGCTTTTCCATTCTTCGGGCCAACCCCACATGCTCACTATTTCTTTTCTGCCTTCGGGAATAGGAGCATGAACCAACATTTCAAGCTTACTATTTCGCCATACTACATCCCGATAAAACATTTGTGGCTTCTTATATCCTAAAATACTAATATCACCGCAATATGCATTATACCACGGCCAAGGGGGCAAAAATCCCCATTCAATATTATCGGGCCGCGAATTGCCAATTCCCGATTCCCCTAAATAATCCATACCTGTCCATACAAAATCGCCGATTACATACGGATATTTTTCTACCATTTGCCAGTTTTCAAATGCTTCCTTTGGAAATGACTCAGTACCGATAATTATTCTTTCCGGATACTTTTCATGATCCGGTTCATATTCATCATACCGATAATTATAGCCATGTACATCCATCTGGGCAAAAGCAGGAGCGGTGTCGTCCCATTCCCTTCCGGGTTGATCCCAAAAATGGCAAATTGCCTGTGTAACCGGGCGGGTTTTATCAAGTTCCAGAATTTTACCTTTTAGCAATTTAGCAATTTCTAATCCCGAAGAATCGGCACGTTCACCAATTTCATTACCAATACTCCAAATAATGATAGAGGGATGGTTCCGGTCGCGTAATAACATAGATTCCATATCTCTTTCCCACCATTCATCAAAAAACCGATTATAATCTTTCGGATTTTTAGGGCGTTGCCACTGGTCAAACGATTCATCCATTACCAACATTCCTATTTCATCGCAAGCATCCAGAAATACTTTTGAAGGAGGATTGTGAGAAACACGGATGGCGTTAAACCCATTTTCTTTCATGGTTCGTACTCGCCTGTATTCGGCTGTTCTGAAAGTAGCTGAACCCAGAGGGCCATTATCGTGATGTAAACATGCTCCTTTTAATAAAACACTTTCACCATTTAATAAAAATCCTTTTTCGGGAGAAAACTCAGTACTACGAATACCAAATTTGATTTTTTCCTGATCAATTAACTTTTCCCCTTCTTCAACTTCAATTACCGCTGTGTAGAGTGTTGGTGAACCGAGCGACCAAAGGTTTGGCACATCCACCGAAATTTGTTGAGCCACTATTCCTGTTGAGCCCGAAACTATAGCTAAATCTTTTTCTGACTCCCCAACTATACTTCCCTGAGGATCAAGAATTGTTACAGAAATTTCAACCTCAACATCTTGCTCAGAAGCATTAGCCATTTTTGTCTCAATTGCCACAGTTGCCTTATCATTAGAAACATCAGGTGTTGTAATAAAATTTCCCCATAGTTCGATATGAACCGGATTTGTTTTTATTAATGATACATTCCTGTAAATGCCAGAACCACTATACCACCTGGAATTTTTACCTTCGTTTTTTACCTGAACTGCAATAACATTATTTTCACCTACAGGATTTAAATATGAAGTTAAATCATACGAGAAAGCAGTACACCCATAAGGGTGGTTTCCCAAATGGTGTTCATTAATCCAAACATCGGCATCCATATAAACACCATCAAAAAGAATACTGATTATTTTCCCTTCATCAGCTTTGTCCAGCACAAAATATTTTCGGTACCACGCAGTTCCTCCAACCACATGCCCGGTTGAACCGGCACCAACACTTTCTTCAGAAAAAGGACCTATTGTTTTAACACCTTCTTTTGAGGCTAGGTCTTCAATACTCCAATCGTGTGGTAAAACTATATCTCTCCAGCCCGTTTCGTCAAAACTAATTTCATGTGCATTTGCAATATCAGCCTTAATAAATTTCCAACCGGAATTAAAATTAACTTCCCGATTTAAATCATTAAACTTTGGTGTGCAGGCCGCTAGAAAAATGACCACTAGAAATAGAAAAACGGTAAATGTGGAATTTTTGGTTTTCATGGTATTAGTTTAATTAAAATAAAGTTTTTCAAGCGTAATATCAACATTTTAAATTTAGGGATAATTTCAAAATAATTAGCACCCAAAAAAACCTATTTTACTACCACTGTTTTAATATTTACAAATTCACGGATTCCAAAAGATGAAAGTTCACGGCCAAAACCGCTTTCTTTAATTCCACCAAAAGGCAAACGAGGATCTGATTTTACAAAATCATTTACGAAACAACATCCGGCATCAAGTTTCATTTCAGCAATCTGGCTACCTTTTTCAAGGTTACTTGTAAACACTGCTGCTCCTAATCCAAATACTGTATCGTTGGCAATTTTAACTGCTTCTTCAAGATTGGCAACACGGATAACGGATGCAACCGGACCAAATAATTCCTGATTATATGCCGGCATTCCAGGTTTTACTTTTTCAAGAATTGTTGGTGGATAATAAGCACCTTTAATATGTGGAATCTCTCCTCCAATAATTATTTCGGCTCCTGCTTTTACTGAATCCATAACCTGTTTATGTAATTCATCTCGCAGATCAAAACGAGCAAGTGGACCCATGGTAGTTTAAGAATCAAATGGATCGCCGTAAGAAGCTTCACTCATGTTTTGTGTGAAAAGTTCAAGAAATTGTGAATAAATTTTCTCTTCAATAATAAAACGTTTGGCACCAATACAACTTTGCCCTGCATTTAGTAGTCTTGCAGAGGCACATATTTTTGCCGCCCTTTCAACATCAGCATCATTTAAAATAATATACGGATCACTACCTCCAAGCTCAAGAACACATTTTTTTAATACACTTCCGGCAATAGATGCAACAGACTTGCCTGCCGGAGTACTTCCGGTTAAAGTTACTGCTTTAATCGCATGATGTTTTATTACACTTTCAACTTTGTTGCTCCCAATCAATAAAGTACGAAAAACATTTTCCGGAAAACCGGCTTCACGAACCAGGTCCTCAATAGCCATAGCACAACCCGGAACATTGCTTGCATGTTTTAATACCGCAGTATTACCGGCCATTAATGCAGGAGCTAAAAATCGAAATACCTGCCAAAAAGGAAAATTCCATGGCATAACCGCTAATACAGTTCCTATGGGCTGAAAACTCACAAATGATTGTTTTGCTTCAGTTGGAATATTTTCAGGTTGAAAAAAATTTTCTGCATTAATAGCATAATAATCACAAACCCATGCACACTTTTCTATTTCTGATTTTGCTTCTTTTAAAACTTTTCCCATCTCCAATGACATCAGCCTGGCAAGTTCATTGCGATTACTTTTTAGTAAACTTGCAAGATTTTGCATTAGCTGCAACCTATAAAAAAAAGAAGTGCTTTTCCAATGGTGCCAGGTTTTATCAACTGAATTAATGATTTTTTCTATGCCCTTATCAGAAAGTGGTTCAAAGGAATTAACCATCTCACCAGTTGCCGGGTTAATTGACTTCATATCCTGTAGTTATTTAACGAAGAATATAAAGATAATTAAAATCGTTCGGTGGTAAAACAATTTTTAATTTGAAATAAAATTCTAATTCATCGGAACTTCAATTGCCAATAGCCTGGATTTCCCATAAAACAAAATTTCTATAGAATTATCCACCTCCCACATGCCTAGTGCATCTCTGTTTTTCAATTTATTGCCATCAATATCAGCGCTCCCTTCAATCATCATAAAATAAACACCATTTTCTGAACTATTTAATGAATATAAAATTTTACCACCTTGGGATTCAATTAAAAATATATATGCATTTTGATTAATCCATAATGATTCATTTTGACCGTCGGGAGAAACTAACAATTGCCATTCTTCCTTCCTTCCTTTCGATATAAATCGTTTTTGATCATAGCGGGATTTATGTCCTTTTTGATCAGGAAAAATCCAAATTTGAAATAAATTTATCTTGTCAATATCAGAAGCATTGTGTTCCGAATGCCAAACTCCTGTTCCTGCCGACATTACCTGAACTTCTCCTGTCGAAATTATTTCTTCATGCCCCATATTGTCACCATGTTTTAACGAACCGACTAATGGAATTGTAATAATTTCCATATCCTGATGAGGATGAATATCAAATCCCATTGAAGGATCAATAATATCATCGTTTAAAACCCGAAGCTTACCAAAATGAATTCGTCCATTATTATAATAATTACCAAAACTAAAGGAGTGTGCTGCATTTAACCAACCATGGTCTGCTTGCCCGCGAGACCCGGAAGAATGAAAAATTGTTTTCATGGCAAAATAATAAACTTAATTAAAGACAACCAGCTGTGATAATCCCACTAATTATTTAATTAATTAAATTATTGAAAAATCGAAAAATATTACTCAAAACTTTTGCACCCTAGGTAAAATTAAGCGCCAACTGATCATCAATAATGATGTTGCACCACATTGCAATTTATGCTTAACAAAGTAATTTGCGATTCCACCAAATTAACTAATTGTCTTCATTTTCTTTAATTGTTTCCATATAAAAGACAAATAAATACTTGATTTTGTTCAATGTGAGGTGTTGATTATTTAAACAAAAAAATTGCAAAACCCGATCAGTAAATTAATGGATTTAAACAATGCGTATTTTCGATTCCATTTTCATTACTTCGCGATATACTGCACTTACTCCACAATAGGTTGTTTCTGATAATCAAACGGCTCTTTGTAATTTTTCCATAGGAAGATTATCGCCCTTAAACTGATATATAATTTTTATGCCTGTATATTTTTTAGGGTGGCTTTCTGCAACATCGCCTTCAACGATCACATTAAAGGCTTCAGGAAAAACCTTCATTTTATTCAAAATCATTATTACATCCATTCCGGTACAACCTGCAAGTGCAGTAAGCATTAATCTTTTAGGACTTGATCCCAAATCACTTCCTCCGCTATCAACGGAAGTATCAACAATCATCTTATGGCCATCCATTTCTGTTTCAAAAGCCATTTTATCGGTCCAGGACATATCTATAACATGTTTCATAATTTTTGTTTTTTTGAAATGTTTTCAATTATTTTGCTTCAATTATATAACATCTAATAATCTATATAAATAGTTTTATATTTCTTGAACGATGTTGTATATTTATTGTTTATAATTTAACTAGTATCAATTATAACACAGCAATGAGAAATATTATAAATCGTCCAACAGAAGAAGAAACTAATTTAAATGGTTTTCAACTTTTCAAAAAACTGACGGAAGATGAATTTAACCGGTTAAATTATGACAAAACATGCTCGGTATACAAAAAGGGCACTATTTTATATCGCGAAGGAAGCAGGCTTACCGGTTTTTACTGTGTAACCAAAGGAATTATAAAAGTTTATAAAACAGGCATTGACGGAAAAGAACAGATAATACGTTTTGCCAAGAAAGGTGAAATAATTGCATACCGGTCATTGTTAAGCCAGGAGTTGGCTTGTACAACTGCAAAAGTAATTGAAGAAGGAGTTTTATGCCACATACCTTATCAAACGCTTCAATTCCTGATTCAAAGTAACTGGCAGTTTTCGCACCACATGTTACAAATTGTTTGTCGGGAACTACGGGAAGCAAACGATTACATTACCGATATTGCTCAAAAAACAGTTAGGGAAAGATTGGCTGAAGTTTTACTATTGCTAAAAGAAAACTTTGAGCTCGACAATCAAAACACTTTGCAGATTTCACTTACCAGAGAAGAATTAGCAAATATTGTGGGCACAGCAACCGAATCGGTAATAAGATTACTTTCAGAATTTAAACAAGACCGTTTAATCGAATTACAGGGGAGAAAAATAAAATTTCTCAATATCCCGGGGCTCCAACGTGTGGCTAACTTATAAAATCAACCGGTTAAAAACCGTTTTTTTATACCCTAATTTTCTGGTTCTGATAACATTATTGACTAAATTTCGTTCATCATAAGAATATTTAATTAAATAAAAAATGAAACAGGTCCTGAGTTCAGGATGAGTTCCGTCTTATACATAAAAATTAACAATTTTAATACGATGAAAATTCTGGGAATCCAAATCAACAAAAAAACAATGGTCAGGTGGAAAATATATATCGACCGGGCAAGGATGTATATTGGCTATATCAGTTTTATAATGATAGCGTTTATGTTTTTAAATGATTT
>JABMQB010000753.1 GCA_013203525.1 Mariniphaga sp. | reverse complement strand
GAAATGTAAGGCGCCTAAAATGATTCAGAATATCTTTCCGATAGAAATAAAGAAAAATAAAAACCAGAGTGAGCAAAATAATTATTAATAACGATTTACCGGCAGTAATCATATACTTGTTAAAACCTTCACCCTGCTTTTTTTTGTAACTGGTTTTTAACGATTCGAGGATATTAAATTTTTCCGCATCTACAATTTCTCCATTCAGGATAATACGTTCACCGGCTTGAACCATTCCCTGGGTAGTAGAAATAAACGATTCTATCTCTTCAATTTGTTTTTGAGTAGTTTCTGTATCGTATTCGAGGTTAGCTTTAATATATTTTGTGATATCCAGATTAATTGTTTTCTCCTGAAGTTCAGGATCTTCTTGTAAAACCTGAGTCAATATTCCGGTGAAATAATTATATGCTGATTTTTCTGAATAAAGTTGATTTACCTGAATTTTAACTGAAATATTACCGGTGATTTGAGCTATCTCCATTTTTCCTTCAAGTATTTCGTATGAATCAACAGAACGTTGTAAAATACCGGTTTTTAAAATATTGTCAAATTCTGAAGTAAGTCGATTTAAAGTATTGTTTTCGAGTGTATTAAAAGTGTCCAGGGCAATTAGTAAATCATGCCGGATGGCTTTGAGTAAAGAATTATTAACTGCTGTATCCAGTTTAAAATATGGCGTAAGTTTTTTTAATTTTTCCAGTTTTTCATTTTCAATTTCAACATCAGTCTTTTGAATTGCAAAATCAAAAGAGGCAATGAGGTTTTCGTGCCGCCATGGTGATCCCTTCTGATATTCAAATTTAAAAATAGGTTCACCTGGCATTATTAATTGAAGCAAAAAAGCCGTTAATAAGAAAATGAAAATTTGGTAAAAAACTCTGGAATAATTCCGTATTATTTGTGTATAACTTTTCATAATTTCTATCTCAATCCTGTAAAGCCCTAAATTACTATAAGAGATTAAGTTTTATCTTTGATAAATTAAAATTAATAAAATATTTTAATGAATTTCGGTATTTCAACCCTAAGTCTTATCCCTGTCAGAAAAGAACCTTCCGAAAAGAGTGAAATGGTTACACAAATTCTATTTGGTGAACATTATGAAATACTGGAGTACATGGTTGGGTGGTGCCATGTTAGGCTAGCCTATGATGATTATGAAGGATGGGTTGATCAAAAAATGATTACTCCGATTTCTCAGCGAACATACTCGAAACTTATTAATTCACCAACAGCAATTTCGACTGATATCTTTACGATTATTCCGGTAAATAGCGAGCAAAATTTAATGATAGTTTCGGGGAGTACTTTGCCTGTTTGGCGACCTTATAAGAAAGAATTTAAGGTTGAGAAAGAAATATATCATATGCCTGGAAATTATACATATGGACCGGTAAAAGACAAACGGGATTTGGTAATCAGGCAAGCTTTAAAATATTTTAATGCGCCGTATTTATGGGGAGGAAGGTCGCCATTTGGTATTGATTGCAGTGGATTTACTCAAACTATTTTTAAAACTGCCGGAATTTATTTACCTCGCAATGCTTCAAAACAAGTTCTTGAGGGGACAGCGTTAAGTTTTGTTGAGGAAGCTGAGCCGGGCGATCTTGCATTTTTTGACAATGAGGAAGGAGAGATTGTCCATACAGGAATTATTTGGAAAAGAAATAAAATAATTCATGCTTCAGGAAAAGTAAGGATCGATAATGTCGATCAGTTTGGAATTTTTAACGTCGATTTGAAACGTTATACCCATAAAATGCGTGTAATGAAAAAAACAATCATGTAATGGAAAGTACCGAAGTACTTATGTATTTTCTGATATTTGCTTTTTTACTCATTATAGTTTTACGTTTTCGTAAATCTGGGAGGAACAAATAATTATGTATTTATATAATTACCCAAGGGCGGCTTTAACCGTTGATGCTATAATTGTAGCCGGGAAAAAAGAATCAAACCAAATATTATTAATTAAACGAGGAAAGGATCCGTACAAAGATTTGTGGGCTTTACCCGGCGGTTTTATTAATTTGGATGAAACACTTGAAGAATCATGTCGTAGAGAATTAAGTGAAGAAACAGGTTTTGAAATTGAATCACTTTTTCAGTTTAAGGCATTTGATGCTATAAGCCGTGACCCAAGGCATCGGACTATATCAGTGGTTTTTTATTCATTCATTGATCAGATAAAGGATGTTACCGGAATGGATGATGCCGCTGAAGCAAAATGGTTTCAGTTAAATGACTTGCCAACCCTGGCATTTGATCATTCAGAAATAATTGAAGAATTTATAGTAAATAAGAAATTGATCTGAAAATCCTTATGATTTAACTACTGTCTTTAATTTGCAGAAACCAGTTTATAGATGCTATTCCACAAGGAATAATTCCTGCTGGGTGGTCAATGTCGGGAAAGATACTTATTTGAACCAAATTTTCACTAGCCCCCTTACTTAAAAAATCTTCATATAAATTCTCGGATACCTGTGGAGTTACAAAATCATCTTCAGCGCCATGTAATATTGCAAGTGGTGTTGTCAGATTCCATGCAATAACACTGTTATTTAATAAAGTTAACCTTACTGATGAGAAATCCGGATTTGCCAGGAATCCATCTCTATATTCGGTTGTCAATAAATCATCAACCGAAGTTGTTAATTGGTTATTTATTTGTTCACCATCCAATGTGCCATCATAAAGAATTGGAATTTTGGAAGCATAGGGTTCATTTACAATATCTGAGATATTGTTGGTAATATCGCCCAGTTTTGTATATGAGTCTAGCATATAGCCCAAAAAATAAGGCATAGGGTAATTTTCTAACGCAAGAATATGGCTATTAATGAATAATAGGTCGTATGGACCGGCAGAACAGGCGCTTGCTTTTAAGTTGAATTCATCGGAATAATCAGTTTCAATAGCTTTTTGCAGGCATAAAGTTGCCCAGCCACCCATCGAATAACCAGCAATATACAATTCATCCGTCATGTTTGTACTCAAATTATGCGAAGCAGTTAATTCTTTTGTAGCACGAAGCATATCTGTTACACATT